>JAQGHS010000643.1 GCA_028291605.1 Planctomycetaceae bacterium
CCCACTGCCGGTGCCTCCCGTCGGCGGTTCTAAAAAACGGCCATGCTCAGTGCGTGCCTTCAGTCTCCAATAATCGCAGCCGCTCAAATCTCCGAACGACAGCCAGATCCCGGTATGCAGACCCTCATGATCGACAGCGTCCTGACCCTTTTGCGGCGGATGATTCCGAGTCACCTGGATACCCGACCTGGTTTTGACGTGGGCGAAATAAGGCCGTGAAACTTGCGGACCACTATACGCATAGTCGGCCACATCAACGTCATCGATCCGAAGCGTGAGCAATCCGGGACGTTGCACAAACGAGACCGTCGGCTCGGCCGCCAGCATGCGGTGAGGCAACACCAGCGCGGCGAACACAATTACGAGCAGGCGGAAGTACCGCCAGTAGACATCATGGGGAGTGTGTCGCATACCTTCTCACGTTCTCTCCGGAAGGTAGACTTGAAAGATCGCACTATTATCTAATTGACCAAGTCCGGCCGCTTCAGCTTCTTCCAGTAGTGCGAAGTGCGTTTCGCTCAACGGCAGGCGGGCCCCGGAGACGGAACCCGCTTCCAGAATGAGCTTCACGTCCTTCAGATGCTGCGAGAGTCTGGCGACAGGCGTGAAGTCGCCGCCGATCATTTTCTCCCCTTTGGAGTCCATGATCCGGGAATAGGCAGCGCTCGCGCGAAATACGGCTAACGTCTGAGTCGCGTCGAGTTCCAGGTGATTGGCGAACGCCAGCCCTTCAGCCAAGGCAGCTCGATTCAGACCCAGCACGAGATTCGTGACGAGCTTCATCTTCGAACCGCTCCCCGTGGGCCCGGTATATATCGCCTCACGGCCGATGCAGCGAAACAGGTCGGCACAGCGCTCGAATTCCGCTCGTTCGCCCCCCACCATCCACAGCACATCACCCTGGCGGACGTGAGCACTGCTACCGGAAATCGTGGCATCAAGATAACTCACGCCGACTTCAGCCAGCCGGGCCGCGATCTCGATCGCCGCTTCCGGGGCACCTGTCGTAGTATCAACAATCAGTTGCCCGCGACGCAGCCGCTGGGCATTTTCGGTTAGCAAGGCCTGCACTTCGGTGTGACTGGGGACGCTCAGGAGCACGATATCACACGCACTCAGAACGCTCCCCGCATCAGTGGCGACTTCTCCTCCGAGAGCGGTCAGCTGCGCACTACAACGGGGCTGAATATCAAAGCCCAGCACCCCATGCCCGGCATCTCGTAGACGCGCAGCGATGGCCTCGCCCATTAGGCCGAGGCCGATCAGACCGAATGTTGTGACACACGGGGAGGGAATCATCGGGAGTTCCAGACAGCGCGCAGGGACAGTCACCGAACCAGACCACAGCATACTGAACTGGCCGATTCCGGGACATGGCGAAACTGCCGAGCTCCATGCGAAAACTGCCTGAAAGTCGTTGTTCGCTCCGCGAACGAAACGTCTTCGGAGTACCGACGCCGATTTAGCTTCGAACGGTCAATGCTTATTTAGGCCTGCTACTGCGAATGCGTTTCGATCGCGGAGCGATCAACGACTTTCAAGTCCGGCAATCTTCGCGGAATTGTGTCGGGCTGATTCCCGTTGCGTGACGGAAGAAATGGCTGAAGTAGAACTCGCTGGAGAAATTCAATTGTGCGGCGACTTCTTTAATCGATAGAGTCCGGTCGCCGAGGAGTCGTCGTGCTTGATCGAGTCGCGTTCGTTGCAGGAATTCATGCAAGGTCTGCTGCTGCGAACGGCGAAACAGTTCACGCAATCGCGAGTAACTCAGATGGGCCACCGCGGCCAGTTCGCGGGCCTTCCAGTCGCGCACGGGGTTCGCCAGCACAGCCTCCAGTACGCGGGCCACCGGCGGAACGATCTCGGCCGAAGGCACCGACAGTATCTGACGGTTAGCGAGCAGCACACCTAGAATGTTCGTCAAGATGAGATGGACATCCCATTCGTAGCCGGCGGGCTGTTTTTTGACTAAGACCAGCAAGCGGCGGAGACTGCGGCGCAGCAATGACATCTCTTTGGCATCGGTGAACTGAAAGTCCGGCTGGCCGCGCAGCAATTCGAGCCAGGCCTCAACCCCGGGACCGCTGAACCGCACCCCTTCGGTATGTAACAAACCGTCTGTTTGAGGGAGATAGTTTCGCGGCTGCCGCAGATCGACCAGCCAGCAACAGTTGCCCCGCTGCAGCGGGTAGTCGTGACCTTCCACTTCCATCGTCCCCAGTCCCGCGACCACCCAAAACAGAAACACGCCCGGCTTGTCGTATCCCGTGTGTCGTTCCGGCTCATCGCGCGTGACTGACCCCAGCGACAGCGCATGCCATAGGAGCCGGCGCGCTGCAGCAGAGGGTTCGGCAAAATAGAGTCTCGACGGCGAGATTGTCATCAGGGGATTTTCAAAACCGTAGGATAGGCATCCTGCCTGTCCGTCGAACACAATAGATGACAGGCAGGATGCCTATCCTACGAACAACACGGCAGCCGTGATCACCAATTCGACGCGATACAGGGGAGCTGCCAGCTTCGCATGAATACACGCCCGGGAGGGTGCGTGTCCGGGTGGCAGCCACGCCTCCCAGAGTTCATTAAACAGGGCCAAGTCGCTCGGTTCCGGCAGATAGATCACGACTTGCAATAAGCGCGTCGGATCGCTGCCCACCGACTGCAAGCGCGACACGACCTGTGCCAGGACTTGTCGAAACTGCCCGCTGGCGTCCTGACTGGGATCATCAGGAACCTCGACGAAATACGCGACACCGCCATGCACAACAGCATCAGACCACCTGCGGGTGACTCCGTGACGAATAATGTCGGCCAATGGTCGAACCCTTTACAAAATCGAAGTTTCTCAGGAACACAACTCAACACATTTTGATACTAGCCAGCGACTTCGGAACCGACAAGCACTCGTAGAAACACGGTCAAACAGAGACAAAACGCAATTGACATCAACGTCCAAAACGGCCAGAATCTTATGAGAAACGGCTGATATGTTATAATACTTGATCACTGCGCTCGCGGCGCCCCTCTTTGATTGCATGGTTCGGCTTATGGCTCCGCCGCTCACCCATCCTCAGTTATCCCGGCGAGTTGCCCTGCAGGCAGGGACGCTCGGGCTGATGGGTTTGGGCATGCACGAATTGCCCGGTTTGCGAGCCGCAGATTCCGCTAACAGCGGGACCAGTTTCGGACGAGCGAAGTCGTGCATCTATATCTTCCTATCGGGAGGATTGGCGCAGCACGAAAGTTTCGACCTGAAGCCGGAGGCCCCCGCCGAGATCCGTGGTGAGTTTGCTCCCATCTCGACGGCCACGCCGGGGATGGATATCTGCGAACATCTGCCGTTGCTGGCCAAGCGTAGTGCTCAATGGTCGGTGGTCAGATCTCTCACCCACCCAAGCAACGACCACACGGCCGGTCACTTCTTTATGCTGACGGGCCGCTCCACCGCACCGCCTGGATTTGTCGGCGACCGCAAGGCTCGACCATCCGATTGGCCTTCGATTGCCTCGGTCGCTGGAGACGCTGCGCGGCATGGACTAACGGCCGAACCGGCCTCAAAATATCTTCCTAACTCGATTGTGTTGCCGGAACGGTTGGTGCATTGGTCGGGGGGAGTCATCCCCGGTGCCTATGGCGGCCAGATGGGACCGCAGCGCGATCCGTTCTTCATTGAGGCGTCCCCTTACGGTGATCCCTTCTGGCGCGGAGCCTATCCCGAGTACACGTTCGCGAATGAAACTAAGAAACCGCCTGCAGCAGCAGACTCGCGGATCTATCGAGCTCCGAGTTTGACGATGCCGCAAGGGTTGAACCTCTCGCGACTGGATGCGCGCGTCGCGCTGCTGAAAGACATTGATTGTCAGCGCCAGGCACTCGAGGATGCGGCGACTCGCAACTATGATCATCAACGCCAGGCCGCCATCGGGCTACTCGCCGATCCGCAGGTGAGACAGGCGTTCGATGTCACGCAGGCCGACAGCAAGACGCAAGAACGCTACGGTCGCAACAGTTTCGGCTGGTCGTTACTGATGGCACGACGCCTGGTGGAGGCGGGGGTCAACCTGGTGCAAGTCAACCTGGGTAACAACGAAACCTGGGACACCCACGGCGATGCGTTCCCGCGATTGAAAGACAAACTGCTGCCACCTACGGATCGTGCATTGACCGCATTAATGGATGATCTTCACGCCGCAGGACTGCTCGACAGCACACTCATCGTGATGGCTGGTGAGTTCGGTCGCACGCCTAAAATTTCGACATTGCCGGCCTCATTTTTCGGTCCCGGCCGCGACCATTGGGGCGCGGTGCAATCGGTCTTCTTCGCCGGCGGAGGTCTACGCGGCGGCACCGTTGTCGGGGCATCTGATCGAGACGGGGGCTATCCAGTCGCCGATCCGCAAACTCCCGAATCCATGGCTGCGACGATCTACCATGCGCTCGGGATTGCCCCGACTGCGGCGTGGCATGACGGGCAGAATCGTCCGCATCAGATCTATCATGCGGAACCGATTGCGGCGCTGATTTGACGTCAGTCGTACTAGCCGATGATCGTCAATGGTGCATGAGATCTGGAGGTGCGAATGAAGCTGGCTAGTCTGGGGTCGGGGGG
>JAQGHS010000682.1 GCA_028291605.1 Planctomycetaceae bacterium
CCCGAGGCGACGCGACCAGTCCCCAGGCCAAGGGCACCAAACTCATCTGTCATATTTGCAATGACATGGGCCGCTGGGGTAAAGGTTTTGTATTGGCTCTTTCGCGGAGATGGCCACAGCCCGAAGAGCAGTATCGCGCGTGGTATGCTGGGAAGGTCGATGCGAAATTCGCTCTCGGAGAAGTCCAGTTTGTGCAGGTTGAACCGTACATCTGGATCGCGAACATGGTCGCTCAACGAGGCACGAAGACAGGCAGTTCTGGACCACCCGTGCGTTACGACGCCATCGCGGATTGCCTGCGCCAAGTGAGCGGCAAGGCCACCGAACTCAAGGCGTCCATTCACATGCCGCGTATTGGTTGCGGCTTGGGAGGCGGCAACTGGACCCGCGTCGAACCGCTGATCGAAGAATGTTTGACGAATCGCGGCTTGGCGGTCTCCGTCTATGATTTTGAATAAGCAGTGCCCCTGACTTCTGCCAATGCACTGCCACTTCCCATAAGTCCCGTCGAATTCATGGGACCAATGGGACCACGAATACACACCCAGTCTAGGACTTCCCCTCTTTGGCCGTCGGCGGCTGGCTGATTTTCTTAAGCTCCTCCTGGGCTGCCTTCAAGCGTTCGTCAACCAATTGGTTGGCCAGAATTTGCCGTTGCCAGTACAGGCATTCGGCCGCCAGGGCACGGCCGGCGTCGGTTGGTGCAGTCCCTTGCGACGTGACCACTTTTTGAAATCGGACCAGCGCTCCGGCATAGTCATGTTTCAGATAGAGGATCCGCCCCATGAAGTAATCAGCCACCGCGGGGTTGGTGAACTTCGCCTGATGCATCGTCAGCTGTTGCTCGGCGAGGCCCGGGGCATTGGCTTCAATGGGCGTGCGGATCACCATATTCAATAAGGTCGCCCGCACGGCGGTCACCTTCGTTTGCGCAATGGCCTTGTTCAACACGGCCAGGGCCTCGGGCAACCGCTTGTTTTTGACCAGATAATTCGCGTGCCGGGAAATGAAATCAGGGTTGTCGGGATGTTTCGCCACCAGGCCGACCAGCTCGCGTTCACGCTCCGGCTTGGGATCGCAACGCAAAATTGACTCGGCCAGCAACAGTTCCAGTCCCGACTGATTGGGCGTCCCTTCCAGAGCCTTGTGCGCGGCCACCAGGGCGGCTTCAGGGCGACCGAGTAACAGTTCCATTTTGACCTGCAATTCCGGCAGATCGAGACTCTCTGGCGTCAACGTCTGAACCCGCTGAAACAAATGCTGGGCCGGTTCCGCCAGCTTGGCTTTGACGGCGATATTCAACAATTCGCGGAGGAATTCCGCATCATTGGGAGCAGCACCTTCCAGCTTCTTCAGGAGCTGCCTGGTGTCTGCATCCTGCTCGGTCGTGACGGCGTGCTGCAGCGCCTGAAACATGAACTCGGGGACTTCATCCACCAGCGTCAGGCCCAACTTAAACGATTTCACAGCGCCTTGCAGATTATGCTGCGCGACGAACGCCCGAGTCGCAAAGAACGCGACCGCTGGAGACGACGAATGGACATCGTACAATTCGATCAAATGTTGCGCTGACCCCGGCTTATGGGCCAGGACATCCAATAGATTCTGATACGCCTTGTATTTGATCTCTTCTGGAGAGATCGACAGCGCCTCATCAATCTGCTCACGGGCCGCCGCTCGCTCGCCTTTGGCTTGCAGGGCGACCGCTCTCAAGTAATGCCCCTCGGCAGAATCTTCTTTCGTGAGGGCCTCGATGGCGAGCTGCGGTCGATTGAGCTGCAAGTTCTTCCGAGCCACGTCGACCTGAGCCGTCGGAACATGCCGCTGACATCCGTTGGGAATGGCCGCGAGCAAGAGAATCAACAGGACTCCGGGAACAGACCTTCCCTTTAGTACGCCGCGACACGGCTCGACGCGGTAGCGCGATACCCGTCGGACATTGACGCCTAAGCAAGACATTTCTGAACCCCAAACGTTCCCGGTGTGCACCTAACATCCTTGATCGGATCCTATTGTAGCAACCCGAGGCGTCAGGCCAAAGTAGCAGCATCCCCGTAGGATAGGCATCCTGCCTGTCCGTCAAAAAACGAGGGTAAATTCACACATCTGCAGCGGTGTCGAATAATGGTGGCTGAGACACATGATGATTTTTCAGCCGAGATATTTTGCTGGCCGGACAGGCAGGATGCCTATCCTACGACTCCCAAATTGGACTCCGGCCTCCTCACCCGATAAAATTGCGACCGTACTGGCCCAATGGCCCCGGACGAGGTGCGACGTACCCGGTGAAGACAAGACGACGCTCTGCCAGCAGGAGTGTCATCATGGCGTGGATCTTGGTCATTATCGCCGGGTTATTGGAAACGGGCTGGGCCATCGGCCTGAAATACACCGCAGGCTTCACAAAACCGGTTCCGAGCATTCTGACCGCCTCGGCGATCGTTCTGAGTATGTTTCTGCTCTCGATCGCCGCCCGGACGTTGCCGATCGGCACCGCTTACGCCGTGTGGGTGGGAATCGGTGCCTTGGGCGCGGCGATCCTGGGAATCGTCTGGTTGGGAGAACCAGCAACCCCCGAGCGAATCTTCTTTCTCGGGCTGTTGCTCGTGTCGATCGTCGGATTGAAGATGACCGCGGGACATTAGGCCGCGACCGACTTCCGTAGGACGGGCACTCTTGCCCATCCTACGGGTCCTGCGTTGCGCCATCTGGTGATTCGATTATCACAGCGTTGATCTCCGGCGGCATGGCGATCGAGACCAATGGTTGGTTGTGAGACACAATGCAGCAGACGGTTTTAAACGTGCCGCGAGCCAGTCGTGTTTCTCCTCGCCAGAATTCGAATTCCAGGGTGAGGCTCTTCACCCCTTTGCGGCTGACGTTGACGTGGATGTCGATTTCGTCTTCGAAGCGGGCGGGGGCTTCGTAGACGCACGAGGTTCTCACGCGGGGCCAGCCGATGACCGTGCCGTCGGGCATGTCCATCATCACGCTGAGACCGATCGAACGCAGGTACGAGTGCTCGGCCTCTTCCATGTAGCGGTAGTAGTTGGAGAAATGGACGATCCCCGCCATGTCGGTTTCGGCAAACTGGACTCGGCGGTGATAGACGTGTTGCGGCATGAGGGGCCTTATATCGGACAGGTGTCGTGGGACGGGTCTCCAGGCCCGTCCGTCCAGCAATCTTTTTCTGGCATGGGGAGTGAATGTCGCTCCACAGGAAGGTTTTAGGTGAGCCCAGTCCCGTTAGGGCTGGGGTGAATGGCGATCACACATCTATTTGGATAGCGAAGAACCCCAGCCCTTAAGGGACTGGGCTCACCTGTCTGATCCTGTTCGCACCGGTCCTTCAATTGACTTCTGGACGGACGGGCCTGGAGACCCGTCCCACCACATTCACACTGGCAACGGCGCCGAGACCTCCAGCAAATCAATCGCCGGCCGCTGGTCGCAAAAAATTGTCGCCAGTCGACCGTATGTTATCTCGCCGGGCTGGCAATGAAAATGTTCGACCATTTGTGGCCCCGGTGAGATCTTCAAAATCGCACCCAGATCGATCTGCCGCAACACGTCATGTTTGATCAACACGCGCCCCAGCGGGATGTTGCCAGCGAGGATCTCGTCGCGGACCGCCGGGCTGACAAAGTGCAGATGCAGGCGAACGATGCCGAACTGCACGACCGTTTGAGTTCCCGACTTCAGCAGCAGAATCTTGCGGCAGTAATCGTCCCCATCCAGCCGTTCTTCCAGCACCCGCACATCGACCGAGCAACCATGATAGGACTCCATGGTGACGGTCATGTGTTTGTCATGGACCAGCAGCGACTTGTAGGGCTCGGGGGTCAGCGCGGAGGGGATATGTTCCACGTGGGCCGTCAGAGGCAGTCCATCTGGAAACAACCGTGTTAAAGAGTCTAACTCGACCAACGGATTCAAACTCACGCCCTCCTGACGGATTCTTGGATGAAAGTCGTTGATCGCTCCGCGATCGAAACGCATTCGCAGTAGCGAGCCTCGGCAAGTTCCGACCTTCTGCTTTTCGTGGACCGGGTCCTGCGAAGGCGTTACGTTCGCGGAGCGAACAACGACTCTCTACGTATACCGCACTTCCCGGTGTTCGGGCTCGAAGTATTCGGGCAGTAGCGTATCAACCTGCAGCAGCCCTTTGCGAGTCAACGCGACCCCGGACCCCTCGCGTTTGAGGTATCCCTTGGCCTGCTGACGGTCGAACGTGTCGCCGAACTCTTGAAAGATATCAACTCCGAACTTCTTGCGGAACGGTTCGGCCTGGATCTGACCTTCTTTCATCTGCAGGACCAGTTCACGGACCAGCAGTTGATGATTGGTCGGCCGGAGTGCTCGATTGAGTGGGAGCCGACCCTCGTTGAGCGCCGCCTCATAGTTCTCCAACTGATCCAGATTCTGGTAGTGAATCCCCTGGAAATGGCCGAACGATGCCACTCCCGTCCCCAGTAGATCGCAGCCGCGCCACACGTTATCGCGGTAGACGAAGCGGTCGGTTTCGGGGTTCTTCACCAGTTCATTACCGCTCGAGACTTGATAGCCGGAGGTCGCCAGGGCCTCGTAGGCCTCGTTGACCCAGCGGCGCTTGGTGGCCCAGTCGGCGATGGGAGACTCCAGACCCTGTTCCTTCATCTCCTTCGAGATGATTGTGTTGTGAGGCAGTTCCATCTGATAGATGGTGATGTTGTTCGGCCCCAAGGCCCGGGCCTTTTCGATGCAGTCGGCCCAGTTCTTGTCGGTCTCGCCAATCATCCCGGCAATCAGATCGATGTTAACCTGAGGGAATCCCACTTGCTGGATCCACTCATAGGCTCGACCAATTTCCGGAGACAGATGAGCTCGCCCATTTTCTTCTAGAATCTGATCGTTGAAGTTCTCCACACCGAGCGACACCCGGGTGACGCCGATCTCCTTAAGCGTCTGAACTTTTTCGAGACTCAATGTTCCCGGTTCGCATTCAAAAGTCACTTCTTCGGCGTCGTCCCACGATACGGACGCATGCAGGCGGTCTCGCAACGACCGCAGTTGCTTGGCGCTGAGATATGATGGAGTCCCACCGCCGAAGTACACAAACTTCAGCTTGCGACCCTGCACCCCTTCGCACTCACTCAGCAGTTCGACTTCCTTAACGAGAGCCTGGACGTAGTTCTCGATCGCCTTCGCGTTTTGATCGGTGTAGACGCGGAAGTAGCAGAACTTGCACCGCTTGCGACAGAACGGGATGTGGATGTAGAGCCCCAGCGGCACGGTCCGATCGGGCTCGCGATGGAGGGCTTCCAGGATCTCGGGCGTTCCCTCGCGTTTCCACAGCGAAAACGGGGGATAGTTCGAGATGAAATAGCTGCCGACTTCGGTTTTAAGTGGTAAATCGGTCGTCATCAACACGGCTCAATCTAGGGGGTAGTGCCGGGGTCGGGTGTTCAAATTTCAAAATTGGCCAATTGGGCGTCGAGTTTTAGTAATACGTCTTGGCTGGCCAATTTTAAAATTTGAACGCCCGACCCCAGATTGTAGATGTATATATCCCTTTAATCGCTGCTCAACCAAAGGATTGCACAAAGCGACAGTGTGAGAATATGGGTGTGAGAGACTGTGGGGCCAATACCAGATCCAATCATGTGCTGGTCGCGGCATCACCCCCATTACTCTCACGCACTCATACTCCCCGCTCGTCTCGATCTTACAACATTTACCTGAAGCCGCAGAGGGACGGACGGGCCTGGAGACCCGTCCCACGATACCTGCTACTTGGGCGCAGCTCCAAAACAATACACAAATCCATCCGACGTCTCGGACCCAATGATCAAGCAGCCCTCGGCGACGGCT
>JAQGHS010000671.1 GCA_028291605.1 Planctomycetaceae bacterium
TCCGTCTTTGTTCGTATCCGTCAGCCGCAGGATTTCCGGCTTATGAGCCACCAGCAACGAACCATCCGTTGCATCCGTGATGATTCCATACGGAGCGGCCAGGCCTTCTTCAAACAGATCGAGCTTGTCTTCCAGTCCATCGCCATTCGTATCTCGTACGAAATACACGTGACCTTTCAGCGAAGTGAATGCCATCACGTTTTCCTTCGTCCAAGTCATGGCCGTCGGCATGATCGAACGTGGCAGTGGTAGCCGAGTAGCCGTGTAACCGGGCACCGTCGAGTACGTTTCCTGCGTCGATATCACCGGCGGAACTTCAGGAGTTTCAATCCCCGGAAGCGTCGAGTTGGACACATACTGGAGCTCCAGTGCGAACGGCCCCTCTGTGGTCTTGATGAATTCGGCAAAATTACCGATGGGGGCATACTGTGGATGGGGAGCCTCGAAGAGGACGCAAGGTCTCTGATAAAAACGACTCAACGATCCCGGGACCAGTTTGATATCCCACGATTCGGTCGGGCGAGGAGATCGAGACAGGTAGAAACTCGGCGTCAGTCCCTTGGGCACATCGATGACTGAGATCTTCCGCAGCCAACCCGATTTCTTTGAGCCCTCCTGCGGGGCCATCGGCTGCCAGTTTTCGGTAACCCGCATGGCATCGGGAGCGGCCCCCTCGCACTCTCGGAGCTTCAAAGTATAAACCAGCTTGACACCTTGCTCGTGCGGACCGTATTCGATCAGCTGACCAGTGGGGTGTTCGTATTCGCCATGTGATAAGACGATTTGCGGGTAATTCGCAATGCCGTTGACCACCCGCGGGCCACCCATATCCCAGTACCAGCTTTTCCCTTCGGTACGTTGGCGCGCAAAATTTCCCTGCCACCATTCGCGGACAGCGAACGTATCGAGGTCAAATAGCATGTTGTGCTGGTTATTTAGTCCGACTGCAAACGCGCGTGGCAGATAGGTGTCTGCTGGCCGATCGGGACCGCCGGCGTGCAAATCCTCATTTGGAGGCAGCGCGAACACGTCGCGCACGATCCGAGCCGGCTCACCGGCGCGGACCAGCCAGCTCTGCTGCAGGCTCGACACGTCCACTGGCCGGGTTACGTTGGCATCGTTCGCCGCCAGCCACAAGGCCCACAGTTGTGGCTGAATTTTACCATCGAGCAGTCCGGGAAACGGTCGCTCAAACCCTGGCATCTCCATATCAGGAACGACGCGAATCGGTGAACGAGTCCATCTTAAAAAGTACTCCGGCCGCATTCGGCGAACAAGAAGATGCAAGTCCGAGCCGCGCGTGCCGAGTGCCGTATTGCGGGGTGTGAATCTCCCATACTGATGGCAGGCAATGCAGCTAAACCCCTGACTGCCCAGCAGCGTGTGTCCCACAGCCTGAGCCTGCAGCCGCTGATTGTCATCCAGGACCGGCAGCGGTGCGACTAATTCTTCCGGCGGGTTATCAATTCGATCGTGGTTGATGAAGTAGGGATGCAATGCCAAACCAGTTTCTCGCTCGTCATTCTCGTGTCGCTGGTAAGTGAATTGCGGCATTCTGACCTTTAACCAAGGCAAACGCCGGTTAGGGAAAGTCCCTCTGATGGCCTCGGCTAAGGCGAAGCTCTGCAGTTTGTCGCCGACGGCATTGAGCGAAGGCGGGATCAGCGTGGGCACGCTTCCATTGAGCTCGGGGAACAACTTTGTAATGGAGACGGCATAGGCTCCGAGCCCCGGCGTTCCTTCGCGGGGATGGCACTGCAAGCAGTTGTTCCAAGCGAGCTGGCGTTGGCCGCGTTCGGTTGTGCCTTCACCGCCGAGCTTGCCGGTGCGCGACTTGATGTAGGCACGCAAGGCCTCCAGATCCTGTGCGGGAAATCCGGGTCTCCAGTTCTCGCGGTTCGGCTGGACTTGCAGGCACGAATTCTTGCCGATCGCATTGAGATTCTCCAACTTCGACAAATTCGACGTGTCCGGGTTTTTCATGCCGGGAATGCGATGGCACGCGGCACATCGCGCCGCCTCAATCAGCTTCCGTCCCTCGGCGATCGACTCAGGCGTCGGAGGCTGCTCAACAGCATCGGTCGCGGGCTTCGCGGCGTCCGATCGAGAGCTCGCCAGGAACGCTACCATCTCCTGCAGCTCATCCTTGTCGGAGCTGCGGTCCCACTTGAAGACTGGCATCCGGTGATCGGCATTGATTTTTGCCGGTTGGGTCAACCACTGACGCAACCATTCGGCGCTCCGTTTCGCACCGATCGTCGTCAGATCGCCACCCCCCAATCGTGACCGGGAACCGACTTCTCCGTACGTGTGACACGCCAGGCACCCGATGGTGTGAAACAACAGTCGGCCATCTGCGAGCAGTTTGTCGGGTTTCGCTTTCGAAATTAAGGGCGCATCGGGAGCCAGCGTTGGGACGCTGGAATTGGCTCGCAAGTAGTGGGCTATCGATCGTGACTCCGCAGCCGTAAAACCGAACTCCGGCATGTTGAAGTGAGCGGTTGCCGGCTGTTCTGGACTTAACCAGCGTTCCAGTGTGGCATCGGTCAAGCCATACGAGACATTCGTGAGATCCGGCGCTGGCGGACCACGCGGATCACTTTGCCTGCGGTGACAGCGATTACAGCGGTGCGCGGCGAAGAGTTCCTGCCCCTGAGAGACCAATTCCAGATCAGGACGTGGTTTATGGAGGAAATACGCCGCACTGGGAATCGGCTCAAAACTAAACGCTTCCGATGACCAGTACAGCTTCACCCGTGCCGACGACCAGTTGGACCGAAACGTGACGTCCAGCGGGTGCTCACCATATTCAAAGTCGAATTCGGGTCCCGTGATCCACTCCGCCGGCCGCCCGGCGTCGGTCTTCCCTTTCAGAATGGGTTGATTGGCCAGAATGGCTTCGACTTCACCTTGCACCTGAGCATAAAAGCGGTGCTTGCCGGGAGCCCGCACTAGCAGCTTGCCTTGCCACTCGGCCTTGAACAAACCGTCGTGTAGCTGCTGGACCGGAGACACCTTATTCCAAACAAATGCGATATCCGCATCGCGCCGCGAAACACTGCGGCCAAACGCCGTATACGTGCCGATAATCCCCGGGAATCGCGCGGGTTCGTCGTCTTCGTCGGCAATCGGCGCTGCTGCTGCAGGATCGTTCGCCAACAGCGGCCCGGATTCGGTGAGTGTCAGGCCCAGGGAGACAATGCACCACAACCAAACGCAGCTTCGCAACCAATTCAGCATCGGCATTTTCCACAAGTTGTGAAACGAATGTTACGGGAGCGATCGGCGCAAACTCGGGATTTGATTCTAGTCTAAGCGGACGCGTAGAAATCATGTTTTAGGTGAGCCCGGCGGCGTAAGCCCCGGGATTCCGTACGAAGAAGAATCCGGGGGCTTACGCCACCCGGCTCACCTGTTTCATCTATTTGCCCGTTAGTATCTCATGATCATACCTGCACGTCGGCCTGGGTCCACGCTCCGTCGATACTCCGCCAGACCCCACCCGGATTCTTATTCTTCAACGTACAGGGCAATCGCGACTCCCGCACGTTGTCGTAGCTTTGCAGCATTCCGAAGCGATGAATGGCCGCAGGAATTCCGACCGCAGTGAAACCAGGATGCCCCGTCGCAGGGAACGGGCCGCCGTGATTCATCGCCGCGCTGACGGCGACGCCGGTGGGCATCTTATCGTTGAGCAATCGGCCCACTCGTTGACGCAACGCCGGTACGATTTGTTGATAGAGCGCATCGTCCGAGCCAGTCGAATCACTATAAACACAACCGGTCAGATTGCCTTCCAAAGCTTCCAGCACTTGCACGAGCTGCACCGGCGACGAGCACTCAACGAAGAGGGTCGCATTGCCAAATGCTTCCGTCTGTAGTGCTTCGGTATCGCTCAGGAATTTGTCGGCCGTGGTGCTCAGCAAAGTATTCTGGAATGAGGCACCCTTACCACCGCCCGCCTGACCGCCGGTTAGAATCGTAGCTCCATGAGCAGCCAGGGTCTTCACCCCCTGCTCCAGGCTCTTGGTGACACTGGGGCCGAGCAAAGTTCCAACCGGCGCCGCGGCGAACTTCTGGCGGACTTGGTCACGGAATTGTTCCGACGCCGCACTCTTCACAAACAACACCAGGCCGGGATTGGTACAGAATTGGCCGGTCCCCATCAAGCAACTGGAAGTGAATTCATCGGCGAGTTTTTCGCCGCGCTCGGCAAATGCTCCTGGCAGAATGACAACCGGGTTGATGCTGGAGAGTTCCAGGTAAATCGGCTTGCCGACCTTGTCGGCGGCTTCCTTCAATACCAGCCCCGTATGACGGCCGCCGGTATAGCCGGTCGCCCCGATCAGCGGGTGCGAGACCAGCTTGGCACCATCCGCGTGCTCAGTCCGATAGATCAGTTGCACAAATCCCGCCGGCATTTTGGTTTCGCGAGCGGCCTCCAAAGCTTCCTCGGCGAAGATGCGACTGGTTCCCGGATGTGACGGGTGAGCTTTCGCAATGACGGGGTTCCCTGCGGCAACCGCGGCCGCGAAGTCGCCTCCCGAAATCCCGTTGAAGGCATAGGGAAAATTGTTCGGTCCAAACACCACGACCGGACCGATCGCCGCAAATTGCGAGCGAATATTGGCCTTGGAGTCGATCGTCGGACAACGCCACGATTCGCTTCGTGCCGCAGCGGCTGCCGTTTTCAATTGGTTGATGGTCCGTGGCAGCTCGGTATTTCCGAGGCGTCCTTCGGCCGGGAGTGCCGTCTCCAGATGAGCTTGCAGGACGAGGTCCGCCTTGCGGGCTTCGATCCGCGCCGCGTAGCGTTCCAGGAATGCGGCGAATCGCTCACCCGGCCAGCCGTGCATCTCTTTCGAGGCCGCAGCGGCAGCTTGAATGGCGCGTTCGATCTCGGGCCACGGACTGACGGGATACACCCCCGGCAACGCTTCGCCGGTGGTGGGATTAATGGCCTGAAAAGTTTTGCTGCCGGCGGAAGAAACCCACTCACCACCAACCAACACGGGATGCACACTCATCGTGATCAAACTCCTGCACGCGGCTATCGCTACATTAACGGTTATCTTGTGAAATCGGACCTCGTCAGATTATACCGATCCACGTCCGATTTCGCACGAAGTCCGTAGCCTGACTCTCCAGAGTCGGGCGAATTGAGACGAACGAACGTGATGGGAGGGCGAGGCTCCCGCCGAGCCTAGAGCGACCGCAGGTCGGCGTTCGCCGGAGGCAGCGTTGTTGTGGAAAGGCCTCCGGCGGACTCCGAGCTAAAGCTCGCTTTAGGCTCGGCGGGAGCCTCGCCCTCCCGTGGGTCCAGACCCGCCGATGGGCCTCATTGCAAAGTCAAAACGCTTTACCGCAAGATCTGATCGCAGATGTCACGGATTTCCTGCAACGATTGCCGTTCCACCGCCTCGGCCAGACCGTGCAGCCACCCAATTTGATCATCCAGAAACGGTACCAACGTGCCACCGTCCGGGCACACCGGGACCAGCTTCGCGGCGATTTCAGCGATCAGCAGCTCAATTCCGAAACCGGTCTTCGCGGAGACCGAAATCGCACCGGAATGCGGTCGATCGGACTGGGAATTGGCGGGCACAAGATCAAACTTGTTGATGACGACAATCGACTTGGTACCATCCGCCGCAGTCACGTCTCTCGAATCTTGGAGCTCGGTCGCGTCGATCACCTGCAGCACCAAATCCGCATCGGCGAGTTGTGCGTAAGCCAGCTCGATGCCAGCGGCCTCTAGCCCCAGGGCATTGTCCCGCAACCCGGCGGTATCGATCAATCGCACCGGCCAGCCCTCAAATGCGGTCTCCACAGTCACGACATCACGAGTCGTACCCGGCTGATCGAAGACCACCGACCGCTGATAGCCCACGAGCGCATTCAGCAATGCCGATTTCCCAACATTCGGTCGTCCTGTCAGCACGACGCGAAATGGCTCCCACAGGTGCTTTCCGAGATCCTGCCAGCTCAGGGCATGCTTGATCTCAGCGCTCAATTCACGCCACTGTCCCGCAATCGCTGCGAGAACGCTGGATTCCGTGAACTCACGCCAGGCGGCTTCCTGGTCGAGCAGAATACTGGCGGTCTGCAAGGTCGTCGCCTTGGTCAGTGCCAATTGGCAATCGGTCGTGAGATTGCCTGCTGCCTGCCGCGATTGAATGTCCCAATCGAGGGGGGAAAGCTGCAGGGCCGCCAAGTCTCCCATGATGCGTCGCGCGGCCGCCAGACCGCCGTGACAATGGATTTCGAACTCCTGATCGCTCGGGCGGCAAATCACCACTTCTTCGCTAGGATCAGTCCCCCAATAGCCGAACACGATCCGCCCCGACGACTGATCGCGGAGACTTTTACGATTCGCCGCACGAAACGGGATGGAGTGCTCTGGCGTGGTGAGCAGTGTACTCAGATCAGCACGCACCTTGATCGTCGCCACCGCACCGCGCCCTTGAGGTGTCCACAACGCAGCGCTGGGCGCCGTGGCTGTTGAATGCGCATCACAGTGGGGGGATTCGGAATCGCGAAGGGGCACGATTAAGGCTCGAGGAATTTGGTGGCGGGAGACGAGTTACACAAACCACCGATACTAGCCCGAAGCGCCCGCGAGTGCATCTCGTTCGTCAGAATTCGCCGATTTTACGAAGAGTTTGATCCACAGATTTCGCAGAGGGCGCAGATGAAACAAGTACAAATTCGAAGTCAGAATGCTTAAATATCGGCTAACAAGAGAGCCAGTAGAGCATGAGATTCTTGAACCACGAATAACACAAATGACACGAATTTGAACTCTTAGAACGACATCTGAAGGAACTTCGGTCCGCCCCGAATTGATCGAAATTCTCTTTAAATTCGTGTCATTTGTGTTATTCGTGGTTCAAAAAATGTCCTTGGTCGGTCATTCGAAAGCGCGTGTCGAAATCCAGATCTTGTTATTGATTCGTCCTCCCAGTCATTCCCCATCTGCGTCCTCTGCGTCATCTGTGGATCAAAATCCTGCCTCTCGACTTTCGCGAGACAGTCCATTCTCAGCCGAGCATTTCACTATGAACACCTGCCGTTGTTTGCATCGCCGATATCCGGATTGGTATAACAACGTCATTCTGAGGCTGCATTTCGGCTCAATCCCGTGATTGTGTCATTGGCAGCTTCGGAAGCACAGGCTAACGCTGAGCAGAGCTTGAAATCGGGCTGACTGGTTTGGTGAGGTCCTTTTTGAACAGGGACTCACTCCATCAGCCTGTCAAACGACAGCGAGAGCATCCAGGACAGATGAGTCATCTGTTCTGCTGTCTGGCAGTCGCGATCAGACTGACCACATCGAAATCATTCCGCAAAACTGAGGAGACGTCGAGATGGCCTACACATTGCCCCCGCTGCCGTATGCTTATAATGCCTTGGAACCGCATATCGATGCCAAGACGATGGAAATCCATCACACCAAGCATCACCAGGCTTACATTAACAACGTCAATGCGGCGTTGGAGAAGTATCCCGCCCTGGCTGCCAAGTCGGTTGAAGATCTGGTGAGCGACCTGGCCTCTGTGCCGGAAGACGTTCGCACTGTCGTTCGTAACAACGGCGGCGGACATGCCAACCACGCCTTCTTCTGGACCGCCATTGGTCCCGGTGCCGGCGGCGAGCCAACCGGTCCCCTGGGCGCCGCAATTACTTCCACGTTCGGCACGTTTGCTGCGTTGAAAGAACAATTCGGCAAGGCTGCGACCACGCGGTTTGGCAGCGGTTGGGCCTGGTTGTCCTATGACGCGAAGGCTGGCAAGCTGGTCGTCGAAAGCACCGCCAACCAGGATACCCCGTTGTCCGAAGGCCGCACGCCGATCATTGGCCTGGACGTCTGGGAGCACGCCTACTACCTGAACTATCAGAACCGCCGCCCGGACTATATCGCGGCGTTCTGGAGCGTCGTCTGCTGGAAAAAGGCTGGCGAACGCTACGCAGCCGCTGGCGGTAAGTAAGCCTGATTTGAATTGATATGAAATCCAACAGCCCGGTCGCTCACCAGCAACCGGGCTGTTTTCGTTTGGGGATTCAGCGCCCGTGGCAGACGCTGCCAGCGTCTGCGTCGATGCATACAAGCTCGTAACCGGCAGGTTGGCGTTGCCGCGTTCATCAAAACTGCTCGCGTCTGTATTCCGACGCTGGCAGCGTCGGCCACGGGGGCAAACCGTGGAATCGTGGCGTTCCGAACGATAGAGTATCTTTCAGCGCC
>JAQGHS010000693.1 GCA_028291605.1 Planctomycetaceae bacterium
GAAGAATCCGGGGGCTTACGCCGCCCGGCTCACCTAAGAGATTTACGGGATCGTCGATTACTTCTTAAATCATAAAGTCCGCGGACCGTCCCAGGATTTTATCGATCAAGGGCTGGGGCAGGTCAATCGACTTGTCGGTGCCCCCCTTTACATCGGTGGGATTGATTCCGCAATACATGGCCCACGGTCCCAGGTGCCGCCAGCGCCCCGCGCGGGGCGGCTCGCCCGGGAGTACCGGGGTCGTGCAACGGTTGCAGCCAATGGTGTCGTAGCCCTGGTGATGCAGTGGATTGATAATCACCTTGTGGTGCGTGATGTAATGCTCGAGGTCCTGATCCGACAAGTTCGCCAGGACATTCACGCGCACGCAATTCATCTTGGGATCGACCGCCAGAATGGGAACTCGTCCGCGAGCCCCCCCCTCACTCCGACGCAGGCTGCCAATCAGGCAATCGTAACGCCCTTTGGCCTTCAGCAACGGTGCGGTCTTCCGCAATTCGCAGCACTGTTCCTGCCCCTCTTTGGTGAGGTACAAGATTCCCAGGTCGTGAGTCTGCTCGTCCATGGTTTGATCGGGGTGCAACGTCAGGACCGGCAAGCCGTACTCTTTTTGAATCCGGTCGCGTGTATCCAGCGTTTCCTGAAACATCACACCAGTATCGACGAAGACCACATCCATCGTCATGCCGAGGGTATGGGCCATATGACACACCACCGAACCGGCCCGCTGCATGGCCGACAGAATCCCCCCGCGCGAGCCAAACATATCGGCAGCCCAGCTCAACAACTCCTGCGGCGAGTGGTCGTCCAAAGTTTCATTGATGTCCTTCAAGTCCGATTGCAGTAACAGTGCCATCCAGCCGCCTCTATTTCAGTCCCAATCGCGATTCAATTCAGTTTTGCTCTTCAAGCTGTGCCGTGTCTGCAGCCTGACTCTCCGAGTCGGTCCACCTCAAAGGACGAACTCCCAAATCAGAAAGTCAGGCTACAGGACCGTGTAGTGTAGTGGAGAATGTTGAATCGGGGCAAATGCGGAATTTATCAATCTATTTTGTACCTGTGGTTCGCAATCAAGCGCCGTAGGACGGGTCTCCTGGCCCGTCCAAGGCCGAACTGTGCGACTTGCCAGCGAAATACCTCAAAGAATCTGGCAATAGCGTCTTTCTTCGTGTCCTTCGTGACCTTCTGTTAAGAAGAAGATTGAACAGAAGGTCACGAAGGACACGAAGGAAGGCAGAACAACGCGTCGTTCGTTCGGCACTTTCGTCATGGAATATTGTAAAGGACTGCTCGGACGGGCTAGGAGACGCGTCCTACGACGCTTGGATGACTTCCCAGATCGAATCAAAACATCGATACTCATTGCTCCTGCTGAAACAAGGAGCCAGCATGTCACGTTCTGGAATCGCTGTTTGCGTTCTGAGTCTTTGGTTTTCGCAAACTGCACTGGCGCAAGGGCTTTCGCCTGCCGAGGCCGTTCGCCGAATGAAAACGGCCCCCGGTTTTGAAGTCCAACTGGTGGCCAGTGAACCGCAGGTTCTGCAGCCGATTTTCGTGAAGTTCGACGATCGCGGCCGGCTGTGGACGATTCAGTACCTGCAATATCCCAATCCCGCCGGGCTGAAGCGGGTCAAAGTCGATCGCTGGTCACGCACCATCTACGACAAGATTCCCGAACCGCCCCCCAAGGGGCCGCGCGGTGCTGACAAGATCACAGTCCTGATCGACAACGATCATGATGGAGCAGCCGACGAAGTCAAAGACGTGATCACGGGGTTGAACCTCTGCACGGGACTCGAATTCGGCCATGGCGGCCTGTTTGTCCTGCAGGTTCCGTATCTCCTCTACTATCCCGACAAGAACTGTGATGATGTTCCTGATGCCGATCCGGAAGTCTTGCTGTCCGGGTTCGGGATGGAGGACGCCCAATCTTTTGCGAATCACCTCACGTGGGGACCGGACGGCTGGTTGTATGGGGTCAATGGCAGCACCACGACCTGCGTGATTCGCGGTATCGAGTTTCAACAAGGGGTCTGGCGTTACCACCCAGTGACTCGTGAATTCGAACTCTTCTGCGAAGGAGGCGGCAATTTATATGGCCTGTCGTTCGATGCCGAAGGCAATTTGATCTACACGGGCAACGGCGGCTATCTGGCCTTTCACGCGCTGCAGGGTGCCTACTATCTCAAAACCTTTGGCAAGCATGGCCCGCTGCATAATCCGTACGCCTATGGTTATTTCAAAGACATCCAGAAGAATGGAGCTGTCCCGGGGGCTCCGTCCACGGGCGGTACGATCTACATCACGTCCGCGCAGGCGAATTCCTTTCCCTCTCAGTTCCAGAACTGTCTGATTTCCGGCAATTTTCTTGGCCATTCGATTTCCTGGTGGCGGATGTCCCCACTGGGCGCGACGTTCTCCGCGAAGCATGAAGGCCTCCTCGTCGATTCGCAAGACCCGTGGTGTGGTCCGACAGATCTCTGCCTGGGGCCCGACGGAGCCATTTACTGGAGCGATTTTTAAGACCAGCGAACCGCGCACCCCGATCCCGATGCTCAGTGGGATCGCACCAACGGCCGCATCTATCGTGTGTCTGCCCAGGGAATGGCCAAACCGACCCCGGTGAAACTGCGGGAAATGAGTTCCGCAGATCTCGTGCGCCAGCTAGAACAACATCCCGGCTGGCATGCTGACCGCGCCCGGATGATTCTTGCTGAACGCCGCGATCCCGCCGTGATTCCCGACCTGCAGAAAAAAACCCTCGCCGAACAAGATCCCTTACGCACCCTGCAATACTTATGGGCGTTGCACGTTGGCGGTGGTCTGACCGATGACATCGCGCGCCAGTTGCTCGACCATCCAGCGGCCAGTGTTCGACGCTGGTCAGTCCGATTGATTGGCGATGCGCGACGGACATCGCCCGCCACCGGCGAGCGATTGATCAAACTGGCCGAGCAGGAAGGCGATATCACGGTCCGCTGCCAACTCGCCGCGACCGCCCGCAGACTTCCGGCGGTCAGCCTACCAATCCTGGAAAACTTGCTCCATCGAACCCCTGATCAAGTCGACCCCTATTTGTCGTTGATGATCTGGTGGGGCCTGGAATCACAAGCCATCTCGCAGAGGCCGACGACCATTGAGAGACTCTCCCGACTCGAAAACTACAGTCAACCAGCGTTCCAGTTTCAGCTCGAAAAGCTGGCCCGGCGGTATGGTGCCGAGGGCACTCGCGCGGGATATGATGCCTGTGCCGTACTCTTACAGGATGGAAAATGTCCCCCCAGCTTCAACGAGAAATTGGAAGCGGCACTGCGGCAGGGGCTGGCTGAACGAGCCCAGGAGTTACCAGGGATAGGGCAGGGCGATTTTCTCGCAGCCTTTGGCACTCAAGTTGAGACCGCGGATCGCAAGCCGGCTCTGAAATCAGCCGAACCAGTATCTGGTCCGCTGTTCGAGATCATTCAGAAACGATTTCACCAGAAGTCGCGTTCGCTGGAGATCGACAAGGTCGCGCTGCTCACCGGAAATGCGGATCTCAAGCAGGAATTCCTCAAACGAGTCTCGCAAGGGGATGCTGCCACACGACGCACCATGCTGGCGATATTGGAAACTTTCGGTGACGCCGATTGCGTTTCCCTGGTATTGCCGATGCTCGATACCGAACTGCGGTTAACCGCGTTGCGAGTCCTCGCCCGGTTCGATCATCCCGACATCGTGCCGCGTGTGATCGCACTCTACTCGACGCTGAAAGGTGATGAACTCCGAGCGGCCCAGGATTTGTGTTTGAGGCGTACCCCGGGGACTTTGGCGTTGCTCAAGCTGGTCGATGAGAAACGGGTAGCTGCGGCCGACCTGCCCCTCGATCAGCTGCGACTGGTGGCTCTGCACGGCAACGAGCAGCTCAATGCCCTCGTCCGCAAGCACTGGGGCAATTTGCAGCCCGGGACATCAGAAGAAAAGCTGGCAACCGTGCGTCGCTTTAAGAACGACTTACGAGCGGCCGGAGGCAACGCAACTCAGGGCAAGGTGCTTTACACCAAACACTGCGCAACCTGCCACAAGTTATTCGATGAAGGTGGATTGGTCGGACCGAATCTCACCCCTGCCAATCGCGGAGACCGTGATTTCCTGCTGGTGAGCATCGTTGATCCGAATGCCGTCATTCGCAGCCAGTTCCTGAATTATGTCGTCACAACTCAGAGCGGTTCCGTCATGCAGGGCGTCATCGCCGAACAAGATGGCGCCAGCGTGACCTTAGTAGATGCGAAAGGACAACGGCACCAAGTGGCCCGGGCGGAAATCGAGGAAATGAAAGAATCGGCCGCGTCGCTGATGCCGGAAAAACTGCTGGAACAACTCAGCCCGCAGGAATTGCGAGACCTCTTCGCCTACTTGCAGGGGCAGGCGCCTCAGGTGGCGAAGTAGAGTGTCGCAACCATGGCCAACGATAAGAATTGGGTAGGCGAGCCGGGCGGCGTAAGCCCCCGGATTCTTCCCGTGGGATAGGCATCCTGCCTGTCATTTGTCACCTCAAGTGACAAACCCGAAGTCCATTCATCCCATGACTGCCATTTTGATTACCGCAGTCTCGATGGTCATGATTTTGTCGCTTCGCGATCGACAGGCAGGATGCCTATCCTACGGAATAGATGCTGGCAGCATCTGCCACGGGGCGCTACAATCCGCGCATAGCAATCTCCATCCACAACATTCTCATCGAGGCACCCACATGCTCAGATTGATCGCGCCAGTCCTCTGGTGCTTTTTGTTTGTTGCCGGAACATGTGCGGCAGCCGAACCGCCCGCGTTCGATGTCCTATTGTTAAATGGCACGATTCACGATGGTCTGGGCTCAGCACCCGTGACCGGCGATGTCGGTATCACTGACGGCAAGATCGCCGCAATGGGCGACCTGAAAACCGGTCGAGCGGGACTGCGAATCGATTGCCAGGGCCTGGTGATTTGCCCCGGATTCATTGATCTCCACAACCATAGCGATGCCCAGATCGTCGCGCCGCTGACTCGAGGCAACGTCAATTTCCTGCTGCAAGGCTGCACCACAATCGTCACCGGCAATTGCGGAGCCGGTCCGGTGGATGCCGCCACGTACTTCGATCAAATCGATGCCGCGGGGGCCGGAACAAATGTCGCACACCTCTTGCCGCAAGGCAGTCTGCGAGATCAAATCCTCGGCCCCGTCAATCGCCTGTCGACTGCCGCGGAACTCGACACAATGCGCAAACTGGCTGACAAAGCCATGCGAGACGGCGTATGGGGCATGTCGACGGGGCTGATCTACATTCCTGGTTCGTATACTTCCACCGAGGAATTGCAGGAAATTGCCAAGGTTGTCGGCAAGCACGGCGGCCTCTATGCCAGTCACATTCGCAACGAAAGCAAGGACCTGCTGAACGCCATCGACGAGGCCCTGAAGATTGGCCAGGCCAGCGGAGCACGGGTCCATATTTCCCACTTCAAGTCGAGCGGCCCGGAAGCCTGGGGCCTGATCCGGCAAGCCGCCGCGCAAATTGAAGCGGCTCGCAAAGCGGGGCAAGTCGTGACCGCGGACCAGTATCCCTACATTGCCTCCAGCACGTCGCTCGAAGCGATGGTCGTCCCGACGTGGGCCCGAGAAGGGGGCAATGCGGGCATGCAGAAGCGTCTGAACGATCCCACACAAACGGCCAAGATCCGCGACGCCGTGCTACAAGATCTCAAGCTGCGCGGGACCGAGGCTCCCATCCGCCTGGCACGCTACGCCCCGCAGCCCCGCTGGGTCGGCAAGAGTCTGCATGAGATCGCTGACCTCGAGAAACGCGAAATGATTGAGATCGTGCTGGAAATCTGCCGTAACGGCGGCGCCGCGGCGGTCAGTTTTGGCATGCACGAGGATGACGTGCGCTACGCCATGCAACTCCCGTGGGTCGCGACAGCCTCCGACGGTCGAGCTTACCTGCCTGGTGCCGATAAGCCGCACCCGCGCAGTTATGGCACCTTCTCCCGCAAGATTGGCTATTACTCGATCCAGCATGAAATTCTGCCGTTAGCCGCCGCCATTCGCAGTTCCACGGGCCTGCCCGCCGAGATCCTCGGTTGGACCGATCGTGGCAATTTGAAGCCCGGAATGATTGCCGACGTGACGGTCTTCCACCCCCAAGAATTTCGCGACCAGGCAACCTACGACGACCCGCATCGCTATTCAGCCGGGGTGAAATATGTCTTCGTGAATGGCCAGCCGGCCGTCTATCAAGGCCAGCCGACGGGGGCCCTCGCGGGTCGTGCGATCCGCCGTAAAAGTCCCCTCCCCGCAGCCGGATCGGGTGGATGATGTTACACAAACTCGCGCTCACTGCCCTCCCCGGTTCCAAGCCCCCCCGCCTGCTGGTCAGCGTCCGTAACGTCGAAGAAGCCGCCGCCGCCATTCGCGGTGGCTGTGACATTCTCGACGTCAAGGAACCGAACCGTGGATCGCTCGGCATGGCCTCCCCGATGGTCTGGCAGCAGATCACGGAATTCGTGCATTCGCATGCACCTCACATTGTGGTCACCGCCGCGCTGGGCGAGGTCTACGAGTACCAACTGGCCGACGCACTCGGCGAACTTCCGGCGACAGTACCAGCCATGGACCTCGTCAAGCTGGGGACTGCCGAACTCGGAGCCACCGCTGCGTGGCAGCAGACCCTGCGCGAAACCCGCGCCGCGATTTCCCACAAGCTCACTCCGAAAACCGAATGGGTCGCAGTGGCCTATGCCGACTGGGAAGCCGCCGAAGCCCCCAGTCCCAGTGAAGTGATTGCCGAAGCGCTCGGGGCCGGTTGCCGTGGAGTGCTTTTTGACACCTATGAAAAAGACGGACGCGGGCTGCTCGATTGGATCACCACCGAGACCTTGCAGCTGGCAGCCCAGCAACTGCACGAACGCGGTCTCTTCCTGGCCCTGGCCGGCAGTCTCAAACTCGACGATCTGGCAGAGTTGAAGACAGTCCCCGCGGACATCATCGCCATCCGCGGAGCAGCGTGCGCGGGTGGGCTGCGTACCGATTCGATCCACGAGCAGGCAGTGCGTGAATTTCGCACCGCCTTGGAAAGCCTGAGTACAACCTAAGCGAGTTTATCCGTCGGTCATTGCGTTTCACCTTCAAGGTCCAACAATCACGGAACAAAGCAATGAATGATTCTCGGCGAGTTCTCGGATTTCCACCCTGGGTGTGGGCGTGCCTATTTGCGGTGACAACGCTGGCAGCCATCTTCGTCCCGCCCCCAGTAGGAATTCCCGAGCCGACACAAGAAACAGGGATGTTCCAACCGCCAGTTCTCGTGACGAAGACTGACGAGGGCTACCGCATCGTTCCTTTTGACGAGCGAGGAGGGAAGAGTCCACTCTGGTCCGTCTCGCCGACTGTGACCGCCGAGTGCAAAGTCGACCGCACGATCGGATGGAGCGCCGCCGGCTTTGGTGCAGGCTTCTTTCAGAATAAATGTCGCTGGAATTATCGACTTTCGGCGGTCCGCTTCGATGCAAACGCTGGTGAAAAAGACCTCTGGATGCCTGACGCAGAAGCGACTAACCTCCGGCCTCTCGTGACTACCGAATTAAACCGCCGCTCCGGCGACAAGCGCCTGGGCGATCAATTCTCGCGTTTTCTCGATGCAGGAGCGGAGCGGCAAAGTCCGTCGTGCGTTCAGAATCTGATCGTGCTTCTCGCTTGGATCTTGCTGATTCCACTGGCCTGGATAGCGATGCTTCCCGGAATCGCCACAATCAAAAAAGCATTTTTCAAACGCGACACGGTGACCACCAACGGCAGCAACTAACCTGACATTTCGCCATGCCTTTCGATCTGAAAAATGCCCGAACACGACCACACCCAACGGTGTCATTCCTGCTGAAAGACGGAAAATCGTCGCGAGTCATCATCCAATCGGAACTGCTTCGTTTATCGGTAGAAGCGTTGCAATCAGCCCTGATGTATTTCCGTCAAGCCGGCAGCCTTTTCGACTTCCGTTTTGATGCCGGAACGCTAGAATGGGGTCTCGAAAGATGGGGGCGTAGCTCAGTTGGGAGAGCGCTGCGTTCGCAATGCAGAGGTCGAGGGTTCGACTCCCTTCGCCTCCACTTCAATCGATGTGATTTGGTCAGAATGGGAAGACACCAGCGATCTGCGGATCGATGGCCGTCAACCCGCAGACTGGAAACACGGGAAGCCCGCCTAAGGATTAACCTTTGGCGGGTTTCTTTTGTCCCAGTCCCCTCAGTAGATTTTTGATTCGCGGCCCAGGTTGAGAATTCCTCGTCTCGACCCCCGCGATCAACCCGTTGGAATTGCTGACGGTGCCAGGTAGCGATAAGTTGCAGGTTACCCAGCGAGTGATATACTGGGTGAGACACAAGCCCGAGTGGCGGAATTGGCAGACGCGCTAGGTTGAGGGCCTAGTTCTCGTTAAGGGAGTGCAGGTTCGACCCCTGTCTCGGGCATTGAGTTACACTGAAACGAGTTACGTAACCTGTCGATGGTCGGCAGAGCGGCAAAAAAAGCCTTGAATTGAAGTGGTAGTTTTGCCACTTTTCTCAAAGGAGCCGTTGGACCATGACAGGTTCGTCTCGTTCTTTGACCAGCCAAATTCCCTTTGATCTCTCGCACTATGCCAAATGTGCTGATCGTCGCTCATTGGCGAGCAACCCGTGGTCTTGCATAAGAGTGCGGTTCGGGGTGAGGGATGTCTCGTCCTCATCAAGCCGTGTTGTTCGCTTCGGATGAGGATCGCGCCCAACGGGTCATTGGCACTCGGGAACTCATCATGGGCGGTTGTCGCGCACAGGGCGCGGGTCTGGCAAGTGATAGGATTCGTAGCTCTCCGATCGGATTTTAATATTCAGAATTCGCCAGTCTGAGTAGTGCGCGATGCATGCGAGTGGCGACATGCCTATTGGATCAGCAAATGGGCGGCCCACCCGACTTAGGAATTCTCATGGGACGCCTGATTAGCCACTCATGGCATTTTGCGATCCAGATTCCCTCATGCCAGCAGTGTCTCGAAAACTGGTCACAACCAGCCTTCGAGGCAGGGGCGGTATGATTCGTGCTTAAGGAATCGTCACCTCTTACTTTGCCGGTGAAATCTGGCACATAGGTCGCGGGTGTCTTCGATTGGCAAACCAATGTTTCCAATCGTGGTCCTCTTACGCATTGACTCGAACTGATCGGGCTTTGATTATCGCAGCGGCTCTTCCCCACGCTGCGCTATCGTAATGCCCCTTGAGTCGTTGCGATCGCTTTCAATTTTGACGCAGCGTTGCGCCACACCGGATTGCCGGCGTGGTAATTCGGCTACCGAGCTTCTGCTCGGGTTGTGATGCCGGCAACGGGCGTCCGTCGCTCATGGGAACGCGCATCCTCAGTGCGTTCGGAAAAACTCTTTCAGGCCGGTCTGACGGAAGAAGTTCAAGGGAAAGTTGCGCGTGCGATAACGCTTGGAGCCATTCACACGGTAAGCGATTTCATCGAGTCGGGTTCATTGTGTTGAGGCCAAGTGCCGCTGGTTGCCACAGTTCAAGTGTTTCGCTCTTACGGTGACGGGATGGACAGGAATCATGTTGTTTTTCAATTGGTCAACTGTTGTTCGAAACTGGTTTTCCCAAGTCGGCCAAACACGCACTGCATCGCGACCATCGCTCCGTCGTCGTCCCCGGCAGTTGCCGCCTTCGACGCTGGAACAACTTGAAGAACGACTCGTCCTGTCGGCCATCGTAGTTACGAGTACCGGCGACGCGATTCTTGCGGATGGCTTTGTGACGCTGCGCGAGGCGCTGGTGTCGATGAACGGCGCGGCCGACGTGAATGTCGACGTTGCGGCCGCCGGAGCGTACGGAATCAATGACACGATCACCTTCAACATTCCAGGCGCCGGCCTGCAGACGATCTCTCCCGTATCCGCTCTGCCGACCCTGCTGACGCCCGTTGCCATCGATGGCTACAGCCAGCCGGGTGCCAGCGTCAATACCTTAGCGACAACTGACAATGCGGTCCTCTTAATCCAGTTGGACGGCACCTTGTCCAGCTTGGGATCGAATGGACTGGTCTTCGCCGCCGGATCAGATGGGTCGAGCGTCATGGGATTGGTCATCAACAGCTTCTCGGGATCGGGAATTGTCTTACAGTCTGACGCCAACACGATCACCGGAAACTTCCTGGGAACCAATGCCGCGGGCGACACCGGCGTGAGCGCTGCCGGTGCCTTTGGGATCGGGATTACTGGGGCCTCACGAAATACAATCGGCGGCACGCTGCCGGCCGCGAGGAACATCATTGGCGGCAATTCCGATGGCATCAACCTCGGAACTGGAACTCAGAACACCGTGATTCAGGGGAATTTCATCGGCGTTGGTGCGGATGGCACGACGGCGGTGGGCAACCGGTTGCATGGTGTTGCCCTGCAGGGCAACGGTGGCTTGGGTGTGCAAAATAACTTGATCGGCGGTACACCGGCTGGTGCGGGTAATACGATTGCGAACAACGGCCGCGCGGGTATCGCCGTATTTGGTGATGCATTGGCCCTGCGCCAGAACACCGGCAATGCCATTCTCGGCAACTCCATCTTCAACAATGGGCTCGATAGCCCCGCCACCCTGCCCGGCATTGATCTCGTTGGAACGCTCACTTATCCGACGGACGACGGCCCGACAGCCAACGACCTCGGCGATGGCGACAGCGGACCCAATCTGGGGCAGAACTTCCCGGTACTGACCTCCGCGACGACTGGTCCCATCAGTACGACGATCCAAGGCTCCCTCAACAGCAACTCGAATACGACCTACCGGATCGAGTTCTTCTCGAGCCCCACGCTGAGCGGAACTGGTTTCGGTGAGGGGCAGACATTCTTAGGCTTTGTCAACGTCACGACAGATAGCTTGGGCAATGCCCTCATCAACGCGACCTTGGGGGCCGTGGTGCCGAATGGACAGTTCGTCACGGCGACTGCCACGTCGGAAGGGACTTCCCCCAGTACCGGAGCCACCGGTGCAGCCAGCCATTTAGGTACGGCGGCGAGTTTTGTCGCGTTGGCTGGCTCGACGATGACGATCACTGGTCCCACCACGCTCATCGGAGATGTCGGCGTCAGCCCCGGCACTGTCATCACCGGCACATTCGCGACGACGGGTACGATCCACGTGGCCGACGCGGTCGCCTCACAGGCTCAGACCGACCTCGTTGCCGGCTACAATTTCTACGCTGGACTGACGCCGTTCATTGATTTGACAGGCCAGGAACTGGGGGGACTCGTGCTTACCCCCGGTGTCTATCATTTCGATACTTCCGCCCAATTGACAGGGCCACTGCCATTGACCCTGAACGCTCAGGGTGATCCGCACGCTCAATTCGTGTTTCAAATTGGCAGTACACTAACAACTGCAGCCGGAGTCGGTTCGGCGGTGGTCGTCATTGGCGGTTCCAGCGACAACATCGTCTGGCAGGTCGGCAGTTCCGCGACAATCGGAGTTGGAACGCAATTTGTCGGGAACATCCTCGCGCTCACCAGTATTACGTTCGAAACAGGAGCAACGCTGGCGTATGGTCGAGCGTTGGCGCGAAATGGAGCAGTCACGCTGGATTCCATCTTCGCCGACGTTTCCAGTCCTCCTCAGAGTAATACGTCTGAGTTTTCCGCTCCCGCCCAAATCTCCATTCCGACGGTTACCCTGAGTGTCGCTCCCGCGACCCTTGTGGAAGCGACCGGGCAGAGCACGGTTACGGCCACGCTGTCGGCAGTATCCGGCCTGGATGTGATCGTTGATCTCGTCTATACGGGCACGGCCACTAATATTACCGATTACACTCGATCGGGATCCCAGATCGTGATCCTCGCCGGACAACTGACCGGCACCGTGACACTCACCGCAGTTCAAGATCTGCTGAATGAGAGCGACGAGACGATCATCGTCGACATCAACGGCGTGACCAATGGGACCGAGTCGGGCACACAACAAGTCACCGCGACCATCCTGGATGACGATGCTGCCGCAGCGCCGGACGTGACCCTGAGCATTCTGCCTGCGACCATGGTGGAAGCGGCTGGCGCGAGTACCGTGACCGCGACATTGTCCGCCCTGTCCGGCCAGGACGTTACCATCGATCTCGCCTTTGCAGGGACCGCCACCAACATTACCGACTACACTCGGTCAGGGACGCAGATCGTGATCCTCGCCGGACAACTGACCGGCTCAGTGACGCTCACCGCGGTCCAAGACCTGTTGGTCGAGGGCGATGAGACGATCATTGTCGACATCACCGGCGTGACCAACGGTACGGAAGCCACCGCGCAGCAAGTCACCGCGACGATTCTCGATGACGACGTCGTACCGGCGCCCAGTGTTACGCTCAGTGTCGCTCCAGCGACATTGGCAGAAGCGGCCGGGACATCCACCGTCACCGCGACATTGTCGGTCGTCTCGGCACAGGACGTCACCATTGATCTCGTCTACAGCGGGACAGCCACCAACATTGTCGACTACACCCGATCAGGCACGCAGATCGTGATTCTGGCCGGGCAGTTAACTGGCACTGTCACCTTGGATGCGGTGCAAGATGCCGTCGTCGAAACCGACGAGACGATCATCGTCGATATCAACGGCGTGACAAACGGCACCGAGAATGGCACGCAGCAAGTCACAGCGACAATCCTTGACGACGACGTTGTCGTACCGGGCCCCCGTGTTACCCTCAGCGTTGTTCCGGCGACAATATTAGAAGCGGCGGGGACATCAACCGTCACCGCGACATTGTCGGTGGTATCGGCTCAGGATGTGACCGTCGATCTCGCATTCAGCGGGACCGCCACCAACATTGTGGACTACACTCGATCGGCAACCCAGATTGTGATTCTCGCCGGGCAACTGACTGGTACGGTCAGCCTGAATGCCGTGCAGGATGCGTTGATTGAAGGCGACGAGACGATCATCGTCGACATCAACGGCGTGACCAACGGCACAGAGAACGGTACGCAGCAGGTCACGGCTACGATCGTCGATGACGATGTGGTTGTTGTGAACCCGGCTGTCACGCTGAATATCGCTCCAGGGACGTTAGTGGAAGCGGGCGGAACCTCCATTGTCACCGCCACATTATCGGGCGTGTCGGCTCAGGATGTCACCATCGATCTCGTTTATAGCGGCACCGCCACGAACGTTGTCGACTATACTCGATCGGGTACTCAGATCGTGATTCTCGCCGGACAATTAACCGGTACGGTCAGCCTGACTGCGGTGCAGGATGCGCTCGTTGAAGGGGACGAGACAATCATCGTCGACATCAACGCTGTGACCAACGGCACCGAGAACGGTACGCAGCAAGTCACTGCGACGATCATCGACGACGACGTCCTCGCCCCGGCACCCAGCGTGACTCTCACGCTGGTTCCTGCGACCCTTGTGGAAGCCGCGGGTGCGGCAACCGTCACCGCGACGTTGTCGGCCATCTCAGCTCAAGATGTGACCATCGATCTCACCTACTCTGGCACGGCCACCAACGTGGCCGATTACTCGGCGTCGGGTGCACAGATCGTGATTACGGCGGGAAATCTCACGGGTTCGGTTGTCCTGACCGCTGTGCAGGATCTGCTGAATGAGACTGCTGAGACGATTATTGTGGACATCAGCGGCGTGACCAATGGCACCGAGTCCGGCTCACAGCAGGTCATCGCCACGATCCTCGACGATGATGCGATCCCATCACTGTCTATCACTGACGTCACGGTCTTGGAAGGGAGCTCGGGCACATTCAGCGCGGTCTTTACGGTCACTTTGTCGGCGAGCAGCGGACAAACTGTGACCGTCGTAGCGACATCCGCTGACAACACAGCCAACTCTCCCACGGATTACACCGCCTTGCCGCCGACGACGCTGACTTTCGCTCCGGGCGAGACCAGCCAGACTGTCTCGGTTGCGGTGAACGGCGATCTGCTGGTGGAAGCGAACGAAACCTACTTTATCAATCTTAGCGGTGCTCTCAACGCCACGATTGCTGACGGTCAAGGACTGGGGACGATCACCAATGATGACTCGTCAGCCCCGCCTGTCATTACGAGTCCTGCCACAGCGAGTGTCGCGGAGAATACGCTTGCGGCCACCGTGATTCTGGATGTCAATGCGACCCCTGTGGTCGGACAATCATTCACCTACGCCCTGTCGGGACCGGACACGCTCTTGTTCAATATCAATTCAGCGACTGGCGAACTCACGTTTGTGACCAGTCCGAATTACGAAGCACCGGCCGACCAAGGGGCCGACAACGTCTACAATGTGTCGGTCACGGTGACCTCCGACGTCATTCCATCAGGCTCGATCGTCCAGGATCTGACAATTACCGTCACGCCGGTCAACGACCTCGATCCAGTCTTCGTTGATGCCTCACCGACGTTCTCCATCCCCGAGAATTCCGCAGTGGGTACGCTGGTGGGCGCTGTTGCAGCAACGGACGGCGACCTGCCTGCCCAGACGGTGACCTATTCGATTGTCAGTGGTAATGAAAGCGGAGCGTTCGCCATCAATCCCACTACGGGAGAGATCACGGTGGCGGATTCCGTACCTCTCGATCTTGACGTCACGACCTCGTTTACGCTGACGGTGCGAGTCATCGACAGTGTCAGCCCGCTGCGGAGCGCTGATGCGATGGTGGTCGTCAATGTGACTGATGTTCAAGGCAGCCCGACGATCACGATTCCTCGTGCGCAGGGCATCTTCCATATGGGGCGCATTCCCGCGTTTGTTTCTCCCGACTCAAGCTTTACCTATGGCGATGTGGCGAATCCGGACTATTCCAACGCGAAGCTGACCGTGTCGATTGTCACCAACCGGGATCGACGAGACCGTCTAAACATCTTCCCCAAGGGAAATGATAATGGTCAAATCGGCCTCAAGGGGCACAAGGTGCTATTCGGCGGCAAGGTGATTGGTACATTCACAGGTGGCCGAGGGAATGCGCACCCTGACCTGGTCATCACTTTTAACAGCCAGGCGACGACTTCCGCAGTCGACAACCTGATGCGACGGCTGAATTTCCACGTCGATACCAGCGTGGGCGTGACCCGGACGGTCAATATGCAGGTGACGAACATCAGTGGTGTGGATAGCAACCTGGCGACTCGCGACATCGCTGTCGTCGATATTCGGTAAAGAATGCCGGTGACCGGTACTCTGAGAACGTGAACCCTGGGGCGAAGATGAATAGCAGGCGTAAGCTCGCTGTTCATTTTCCGCGCCGGGGTGTTGCGCGTGTCGTGGCATCGATTTTCGCAATGGACAAAGTCGACCTCTACTGGTCGGGGGAAATGCCTTTGCAGAGAACGCTTGCCGTCACCAACACGGGATCGAATTCCGTTTCTCGGCCCTATCGGCGTACCGGTTTTGATCAGTGGAACCGAAGTTAGGGCCGCCCAGCTCAGTTTTGAGTCGACTCCTAGCGCTATCACAATTTCGTTCGAGTATCACGATAACCCCTGATAATCTGGGTAAATATGACTACTTGCGACAGGTGCGAAGTCGCGATATACTTGAATAAACACGAGGTTTTGAACCGAAACAACGTGTCCGCACGACAGTTTGAGCGCCTGGTTCTCGTCAAAGGGAGCGCAGGTTTGAGCCTGTCCGGGGCATTTTGAACGAGATTTATTCGATTTAGGAGATACGACCCATCGCTGAAAAATACCTGAGATCGTTTACCGCCAGGGAAAACATGGGACCGAGTCATTCGATTCGCGTCTATCAGGATTTCACAAACGACGTCAAAGCCGATGGCCGGGTCGTCGAAGTGGCTGGACCGTTCCGGCTGGCGACGTCGACCGGGATTGCGATCGATAAGCTCGAAAAGGGCCGGTATTTGATCGTGGAACGCGATGTCGAGATCTACTCTGAAGATCCAGGTGCGTTCTAGGTATGGGGTGGAAGTTCCGTTATTACGCGATGCGAACCTTTGCGGTGGCATTGATGTTTT
>JAQGHS010000717.1 GCA_028291605.1 Planctomycetaceae bacterium
TTTATGGATGTTTTTAAATTGCGTCGAGATGGAGTGAGGTATGAAGGGTGAAGGGTGAAAGAGGGATTGGGGAGGGATGCGAGGGGGAACCGACTGCTGCAATTCTATTTTCTGGACAGGTAACGCCTCTCCCCTTACCATAACGAGCTCCGCCCCAGATTGACTCCCCGGCTATCCGCGCCGTTAGCCACCTGCTCACGATAGGAGATGGTCATGCCTCGTACCCTGCACTTGTTGGTCGCGCTTGCGTTGTCGCTGCGTCTGTTCGCCTTCACCGCTGCGGCTGCGGCGGCCGCGCCGAAGGGGGATGCCGGACATGCCCACCATGAACACGTCGATCCCGATCTCCGCAGCACGCGCGACGGCAACTGGTCCGATCCCAAGACCTGGACTCCGGCCCGCGTGCCGAAAGCGGGTGACCGCATCCTGGTGGCTCGCGGTACGAAGGTCGTGTATGACGTGGCCGACAAAGCCGTGATTCGCCTGGTGCAAGTCGTCGGCTCGCTCACGTTTGCTCGCGACCGGAACACGGAATTGAACGTCGGACTGCTCAAGGTGCAAAACAGCGACGAGTGCAGCGAGAGCGGCTTCTCGTGCGACTTCGGCGGTGTGAACGACCTTGGAGAACCGCTGACAGCGCAAAAGGGTCCGCTGCCGACGCTCGAAGTCGGCACGCTCGCAGACCCGATTCCCGCTAAGTTCACCGCCCGAATTCGGCTGCACTACATCGAAGGGATGAACAAGGAAGACGCCCCGGGGCTGGTTTGCTGCTCGGGCCGCATGGAACTGCACGGCGCCCCAATGAACCGCACCTGGGTCAAGCTCGGCGCGGCGGTCGCTCCTGGCGATGAGAAAGTCACGCTCGCCGAATCGGTCACCGGCTGGCGCGTGGGAGACGAAGTGATCGTCACGGGCTCGAAGAAGGTCGCCCGCAGCAAGACTTATCGCGACGGTGAAAGCCTGGGGACCGAAACGCGGCGCATCACGAAGATCGACGGCACGACGCTCACGCTCGATGCACCGCTGAAGAACGAACACTACGGCACGGGCGAATTTCGCAGCGAAGTCGCCAACCTGTCGCGCAACGTGATCGTCGAAAGTGCCGATCCGGCCGGCGTCCGCGGGCACACGATGTATCACGCCTACAGCCAGGGAGGCCTGAGCTATGCCCAATTCGCGCATCTCGGCAAGGAAGGGGTGCTCGGGCGCTATGCGATTCACTTCCATCTCGTCGGCGACACGATGCGCGGCAGCCAGGTGCTCGGCGTCTCGGTCGTCGATTCGCACAACCGTTGGATCACGATTCACGGCACCGAGTATCTCATCGTTCGCGATTGCGTGGGCTTCCGCAGCGTGGGCCACGGCTACTTCATGGAAGACGGCACTGAAGTCTACAACTTGCTCGACCGCAACCTCGGCGTGCAATCGTATCACGGCAAGCGGCTGCCGAAACAGGTGCTGCCGTTCGACGGCAACGAAGGGTCGGCGTTCTGGTGGGCCAACGGCCGCAATACGCTCGTCCGCAACGTGGCGGTCGAAAACGACATCTACGGCTACCGCTACGACATGCAGCACTCGACGTCTTTCAACAGCACGCTGCCGATAACCATGCCCGACGGCAAGTCGCAACAGGTCGACGTCCGCACGATTCCGATCTGGCGTTTCGAAGATAACGAGTCGCACTCCGAAGGTCTGGCCGGCATGGTGGTCGCCTGCAACGGCGATCAGCAAGTTGATGATTCGATCCAGGACGAACAGATGCTCAATCGAATCAAGGCCGTCGACTGGACCGGGCCCGACGCCCGCCATCCGCATATCATTCGGAACCTCACAATTTGGGAAGCCCATTACGCCTTCCGCCCACACAGCCCGTCGATGCTGATCGACGGCCTGCGGATTCACGGCGTGGCTTACGGCATCTATCGTCCGGCGTTTGACAACCAGGTCTATCGCAATATTCATCTGTCGTCGGCCGGCGGCGAGCCGTTCAACCGCGGAATGGACGACGCCAGTGCCCAGAACGGCCAGATCACGGTCGACGGTTTGCAGATCGACGATGTTCGCGGCGACCAACGGCACCCCATCGTTCACATGACCGACAACAATCTGACCGGTCGGGCCGAAAACCATTTCCGCAACGTCGTCTGGTCGAACGCCGACGGCCGCCGGGCCGTGTTCAACCGCGGCGGCAGTGCGCGAGTCGATCCCTATGTCGCAGAGGGCGTGCCGTATTACATCCACGATTACTATGGCCCTGGCCGCCACGCGAAGATTATCAGCACGGCGGCGAAGAACCTGGTGAACGACGGCAACAAGTACCGCACTGAGCCCCCACTGACCGGCGACGAATCGGTCGTGGCCGAAGTCACGAACGTCAAGTGGCCGGAACTGCTGCAACCGGTCGACGACCTGCCGCCGGCGACCGTCATCACGGCCGCCGTTCGCCAGGGCGACAAACTCGTCGTCACCGGCATCACGCACGACAACGGCGACATTGTCTCCGTCACCGTCAATGGCCAAGCCGCCAAGATTTCGTCCAACCGCGCCGGCGTCGCCGACTGGTCCATCGAACTCCCCGCCTCCGCCAACAAAACAATCACGGCCCACGCCGCCGACCGGGCCGGCAACGTTGAGCAAATGAAACATGAAATCAGGAGTCCTTGAACGACAACCGCAGTGCCATTCGTACCTGACACCGTTTTCGATCTGACTTCTTGGAGCTAGACCGGAACTGCTTGAGCGATTTACCGTCACATGCGGTATCGTGTACAAGGCGGAGGGGCTGGACTTCACCCGCAAATCTTCGTCCGTAGGATGGGCACTCCTGCCCGTCTCCTCGCTCCGGCCTCCCCGCAGGACCGGTCTCCAAACCCCCATAGTTCAAAGGGGGCCTCACATTAGCTGTTCGACAAATCAGCCGCAGGGCGTTAGCCCCCGGTACGGGCCACAATCGACTCGAAATCCCATCGGAACCGGACGCTAACGCGTGCCGGCTGATTGGGTCGCACATCAATTGTCATCCCGGTCATCCAAGTGAGTGCCATTTGCCGCAAGCCCCTGGACTTCGTCGTGGCGGGATAGGCTTCCCGCCTGTCAATCGCGCAGCGACAAACCGGCAAACCAAGAGTCCGCGGCGATCCAAGTGCGGATCGCAGGCTGAATGGACGTCGGGTTTGTCACTTGAGGTGCCAAATGACAGGCTGGAAGCCTATCCCACGACAAAGCATCCCGAGGCCTGACACCGCCATCCGCGATCCCCTAAGCCACCGCAGCGTAAGCATAGATTTTCGAAATCCGTGAGAGCGGAGATCCAACCCCCCGGTGAATTCGTGCCACTGCTTCGCGGCGGCGCAATACCGGTTCAATTTGAAGTGGACATCGCCGCCGCACCTAAGCAGTGCTGGTTGAGACTCGCAAGCCCAAGGGACCACTGCTTAACGCCATTCTTCACGAATCGCTTCCAAGCGACTGCGAAACGTTGCATCTGTGATTTCGCGTTCTCGGGCACGTTTCGTGATTTCGGAGATTGAGCTTTTTGATATTGCGCCGAACCTTGTGGCTAGTGTTTCCAGCGACTCGTTGGCTAATTCGCGACCGAGCAACACCGCGGCATCACGAGCTGTGTGATTGTGCTGGCCTCTGATTGATAACGACTCCAGTGTTGTGCCAAACTCGGCACACACGCTTTCAAGAATGCCGTCAATTGTCGGACTCGGAATGTTGATCGGAGTCAACCATTCCTGACATCGACGGATGAACTCGGGACTGCCCAGAACGCCGGTTTCTTCGGCGACTCGCAAAGGGTTGCCCGGCGGGGTGGTCATACCGGCTTCGACGAATCGCTTGTAGGCGATCCGCGCGCCAGCTTCGGTACCGCTGAACTCGGCGAGGACGGATCGGCTATCTAGTCAGTCTGGCGCTTGACTGCCATCGAGATAAAAATGATAACTGCTCCACTGGTAGTCGAAGGGGTTCAGCGTGAGGCCCGCTCGGTAGGGATTGAGATGCACGTAGCGGCTCAATTCCCACGCGTGCGATTCGTTCTCAATCAGAATGGATTTGAATCGGCCTTGATAGAGGGTGCCTTCACGCTCGTGAAGCTGGTTGAAGAGCGAGGCATACCCGCCATTGAGATCTCGCATCCCTTCGGAGAGATTTGGCTCTGGCGTTCGCAGGTAAATGTGGAAGTGCTTGCCGAGAAGAGCGACGGCGAAGACTCGCCAACGGCAGCGAAGGGCAATGCGTTCAAAGAGTCGCCACCAGTGACTGCGGTCGGTGTCGTCGAGGACGATGTTGCGACGCTCGAAGCCGCGCTGAGTTACATGGTGGACTCCATTGGCGATGTCGATACGGTTTGAGCGAGGCATTTTTGGTGTGCTGCGCCGTGGGTTTGGGGTCGGGGGGGGGGG
>JAQGHS010000721.1 GCA_028291605.1 Planctomycetaceae bacterium
GCCGTCTGGTTGCGTACCGCCGAGCACTTCACCAGCCGGGAAGATGTCGCTCAGACCTTGATTGTGATTTCTCCGGACGACATGGAGTTCTTCAAGGAGAAATATGCCCCGAACCTCGCCTTCATGAATATCGAAGTCGTAGCGGGAGGGGCCGAACGGAGCGATTCCGTCCGCAACGGCTTGGCCCGCGTGCAGACCGATGTGGACTTTGTTGCGGTCCACGATGCCGCAAGGCCGCTGCTCGCGAAGGAATGGATCGACCGCATCTTCAAGGCGGCTCGCGAAACGGGGGCAGCGATTCCCGGAGTACGCGTCACCAGTACGTTGAAGCGAGTGGGTGCAGACGGGATGATCGAGACGACGGTCTCACGGGATGGTTTGTGGGAGGCTCAGACACCGCAGGTGTTTCGGCGAGAGCTGTTGATGCAGGCCTTTTCGAAACAGGGCAACCTCAAGCCGACCGACGAAGCTCAACTGGTCGAACACTTCGGCCATCCGATCGCGATGGTCGAATGTTCGCCGATCAACATGAAGATCACGACCGCCGAGGATCTACGACTGGCGGAATCGGCACTCAACGCCTTGCCAAAGCCGAACGTTCTGCGGCCGCTCCATCCGTTTGCGGATGAAGATCGGTGGTCGTGAAAAAACTCTTCGTAGGCGAGCGTCCGGCGTAAGCCGGATGGTTGTTCGCGAGTTGAAGCTACCCTGCAGTAAAGCCGAGAAGTGATAGGAGTTTTAGCCACGGAAGGACACAGAAAAGCACAGAATAAAAGCAGCAAATCACCTCTTCTTCTTTCCGTGTTTTTCTGTGTCCTTCCGTGGCTAAAAAAAGTCCCTATTGCGGTCGATAATAACGGCCAGTCGCTAACAACCATCCGGCTTACGCCGGACGCTCGCCACGCTACTTCAAGATGATCGTATCCACAACCAAGTCTGCGGCCGATGGCGTTTCGACTTCGATGCGGTCACCGACACGCTTCCACGGCAACGGTCCCCGTAATGCGCTCACGACTTCCTTGATCTTCCGATCGGTCGCCACTGACAACTTGGTTGGTGCTTTGGATGCCTCAACATTGCCCGGGGTGAAGTTATTTAGCATCACCGCCAACCCGGTGGGATGTTCAAACAACGTGACTTCCGAGGCCGGATAGCTGAACTCGGCACGCTGCCGGCCGAGATGCGTCAACAGCGGCTTCACCAGCCAGGGTTGGACGGGGCCCAAAGCTCGCTTATCGTCGCGGTACGCGTAGCCGGGATAGAAGCCCAGCAGGATCGTCCGCCCCTTCCCCACTGATTGCGAAACGGCGGCACAACTGCCGTCGGCGTATTTGCCCAGCGACTGCCCCTTGGTCGGCTCTAACAGATACCGGTGTCCTCGGGGGGCAGAGACTTTGAATTTCGCGGCTGGAAAGACGTCTGATGCCGCAAAGCTGACGGTCTCGTCGGCGGTGACTGCGGCGGCCGAGGCGACCGTTTGCCGGGCACCGAAGAGTGCGACGGTATCGGGATTCAGGTTGTTGTAAGCATCGTACATGGCACTACCGCCGGAGCCGATTAACAACCCGCCCTGCTCCACCCATTTCGCGACAACCTTCAAGTGCCGCTGTTCGAGGTTCAGTCCCCCCAGGTACAAGGCGTCGTACTTGCCCAGCTCTTCCGCAGTCAGGTCCTCTTCGATGATCAGGTCGACCGGAATCTGGGCCGACTTCATCGCCAGGAAGGTCCACATCCAGTCGTGGTTCAGCCAGACCGTGTTGTGGTTCATGATCTCATGGGCACGATTGTAGAGCACGGCCGTGCGGCGTTTTTCACGCTCGCCTTTGGCGATGATCTCATCCGCCGGGCCAAGGGCATGCGTGCCGATCAGCACCGACTTGTACTCGCCCTGGGCTTCGCTCCAGGAGTTGCTCCCTTCAGCCCAAGCATCGATCGGACCCCAGTCGTAAAGGTGCATGATGTCGATCCCTTGCGACACGCAGGAGAAGATCTTGTGCGCCGAATAGCCGCAGTTCGAACCGACGAAGAAGCCGGCGGGATAGCCCTTTTTACGTACCGAGGCTTCGACGATCGCCGCGTAGAAACTGACGCATTGAGTACGATCAGTCCCCAGTCCCCAGCTCCCGCCGGTCGCCCAATCTTCACCCCAGCCCAGCGATTGTGCACCGGCCCGGCACAGCAGGAACCAGTCCACGGAATTCATGGTGTCGCCCGTCAGAAACACCGGATGGGGCGAGTAGTTATTGTAGACCGCGGCGTTCTTGAACTTCGCCTCGGCGTCTTTCACAGCCTTGGCGTATCCCGCGATTGTGGCCTGATGGCAGTAGCGGTGTGAATGATAATAGAGCCGTCGTTCGAAGCGCCCCGGATTTTCTGGCATCGCTGCCAGACAGGTCAGGCGATCCAGGCTTGGTGCGCCGAACAGCTCGGTCACCGTCAAGCCTTGCAGCTCGGCCTGTTGCTTCAGATAGTCACGAAACTCGGCCAGCAGCAGGGGGCTGTTGTTGATGGTGCCGGCGGGAGTGAACGTGGAGATTTCGTCCTCGTTCTGGATCTTGGTCATCGTGCTTTCATCGAACAGTCCAAATTTTTCAATGACGCTCGGCGGCGCGCCGGCCACCCAGTTTACACCCAGTCGGGCCAACATCTCAGCAGCCTGTTCGCGATGGGCCGGACCGACCCGGCAACTGCTCAAGAAGAGCAAGTTCTTAGGCCGCGGATGGTCCTCTTTCAAGCCCATCTCCTGAGCCGCTTCGTTCGCCCATTTAAAATAGTTCGTCACCAATTCTTCTTCGGGCAAGACGCCCTTCAAGTGCTCGAGGTTCCAGATGCCCCAGCGCGGTTTCTGAGCTGGCTCCAGATAATTCAGCGAGCCATGCGGAACGCGGAACATAATCTGTCCCGCGCCCATATCGGTCTTCAAGGAATGCACCACGGCCGCTTCGTGGGGGAACCAGGCAAACTGAACTTCGACCGGTCCCTCCGGAACATTTTGTAATCCGACCCGACAGGTCGACCACGGTCCGGAGCCCAAGACAATGGCATCGGTCGCGTTGATGAACGGCGACCAGGCATCACCGGGAATCTCTGCGACGGCGGCGATCGGCTGTCCCCAGCTGGGTTGACCGGAGGAAGTGGCCCGGGGCCAGTGGTACGTAACGCCCGCCGAGACGCCATACTGCACGCGTTTCGACATCGGCTTGGCCGGCCGGAACCGCATGAAAATACTCTGCAGCGTGTTGTCCTTGCTGAGCGGCGAAAAACTCGGGCGGAAGCTCATGCTGGGGGTGAGAAACACGGCACTCACCTGCACGCTGGGCTTCTTTGCCTCCAGCGAGATCCGATACGCCCCCTTGGCCAGATCCACGTCCCAATATTCCCACGCCGGCATCTCGCGGTCGGGGATCGTGTTGAGCTGCAATTGAGACTCAACGCGGATCGGCAACTGGGCTTCTTGTTCCTTCCCCTGCTCGCCATCCACCAGCGTAATGGCTCCGTACTCGTGGCTCTGGGCACTGTCGGCATCACCGTCTGCCGGCACGATTCGCAAGGTCACCGGCCGCTTCTCCAGCATGCTCAGCACGTGCCGCAGATGGACCCGGTACTTGCCTTTTTCAGGCACTTGCACCAAGGTCGAAATGGGCTGATCTCCCAACGGCGAGACCATACCGCGACTGGCCGCCCAGGCATACTTTTGCACGTCATCCTTGGCAGGACGCTCGGGTCGCACCGGCTGCCAGGTCTCGACGAGTGACAAGTGGCTGAGCTTCATGCTCGCCTGGTCACTTTGTTTCTTGCCTGCGTTCAGATCGTCGAGAATATCGAGTTCGCCCGGCTTCTCTTCTTTCTTGAGATCTTCGAGATCCTGAGTCAGCGCGCGGCTGGGCAGGCAGAGCGGCACAGCAGAAATCGCGAGCGCGACGATCAACAACGTACGCGGCAAGCGAGCAAATAAGGCCGGAAATCGGCGCATATCGGATTACTCCGGACTCGAAAGAGGAAGAATGTAGATAAAGCCTTGAACGTCAGCCGCCAGCAAGACGGGACCCGCTTGCGTGGGGCCACTCTTAATTTCCGCCAGCAGATTCTCTTCCGACTCGGCAGCCTGAGGCACCGGCCACGTGTAGGAGAGTTTGTCGGCATACAAGAGCGGCCCAGTGAGTTGGGCCCCCACGAGAATCGTACGCGTCGGTTTCAAGTCGGTGGGAGACAACAAGGTCACCGTACCGGCCAAATCGCTGCAGACCAGCAGCGGCTCGGGACGGCTGTTGATCAATGAGACGGAAACGAGCCACGTGGGCCATTGCAGCTCGTTCTGGACTTTGCCCGACTTCAGATCCACTAACAACAGCCGATTTCCCTTGGTGGCGAGCAACACTTGCTTGCCAACAATCAACGGTGACTCCAGCAGGACATCACCGACAGGACACCGCCAGTGTTCTTTCCCAGTCGCCGCATCCACCGCGACCAACGCTTCGGCGGTATTGGAGAAGACCAGCAAACTCTCGCCGGCGGGAACGATCATGCCATACAACGATCGCGGTAGGCGGCTTTCCCAACGGACCTTGCTATCCTTGGCCGAACGGGCGACAAGGCGGCCCGTTGCCTGGCCGTAGACCACGTCGGTCCCGATCAGCAGCGGCCCGGCGCTGACCGCATCCGGTTCCTTTTGCTCCCACACGAGCTTGCTCTGACGAAGCAGCGATACGGTCCCCGCATTCGATGTTGCAAAGTCGCCGGTCGCAGTCGTGCTGAATCGATGACGGACGTCAGCTCCCGCGGGAGCCAGAGGTGTGATCTTGCCTGACTCCCAGTTGAACTCAGCCAACGCCGGTCGGTAACGCACCAGGCGCGCGGTGCCCTTTTCATTTTGCAGCGGAGTGTACTGCGGGACTGGCAGATAGCCCGGCGGCTTCACCGTGGGTTCCGTGGTCCAGGTTTTCTTCCCATTGGCGAGATCGAAGACCGCCAGTTCATGATTCAACAGGCAGGCCACTTTGCCGTCGTGGAGTGCCAACAGTTCCACGGGATGGCGAGCAATCTGCGAAAAGTCACTGACGCCACGGTCCCGCTTGGCATAGCGAAAAAGTCTTACCAGGTGTTCGTGATAAGTCTCCCAGGGCACATGCAACTTCGTGAGCACATACTCCTTCTCACCATCGCGGATCTTCAGCCGAAATGAGCACGCCTGGTCTTCCACTTTGACTTCACAGATTGCCGAACTGAGAGCCGCGCCGGCGGAGTCGGAAGCTGCCCCCTCGGCTGTCGTAGTCGGCACCCAGCCCGCTTCAAAGGCGGCGGCATGGGCCATGACTTCCACGGACGGCAGAACCAGCGCGGGAGCTAAAGTCTGCGCGTCGTCCAAGTTTGAAGTTTTGTTGGTCGCAACAGTGTCAGCCGCAGCGGACTCCCATGGGATGACAGTCAGCTTGAGCATCGTCCCATTGGATTTCTGCTGGAGATGATCCTGGTATCCGACGCGTAACGCACCGAGGACGCTGTCCGTCGGCCAGATCCAAGCCGCGACACCGCCCGGTAACCAGACCTCACGAAACGGGATGTGGATGGCCATCGACATCGAGCCGTTCGGGCCATCGAACATGAAGGCATAGGCGTCGGCCTGACCTTTGAAGCCGACACTGACCAGGCTTACCCATTGGCTGCGATCCACACCAGCTGGGACATGGTTCCAGGTGGCTTTGGTTTCGGCGGCTACCGCTTTGCACCACGTCTCGCCAGCCAGTTGGGCGGCGAACTCTTTGGTGGTCGGCGGCGTCAGCGTGATGTTGTCCAAGGGGAAGGAGGACACAGCCAGCTTGGGAGCCTGGGCTGGCAGGTTGCCTACATTCAGAGACAGGCAGGCAGCGATGATCCAGCAGAAATACCGACCGGACCGGGCAGACAGATCAACCACGAGCAGGCTCCGCGGTGGAGTTGGTGGAAAGTCAGAACTGAACAGGCTCATGATAACTGAGTTTAAAGTACGAGGAAAGGAAGCCTCGGCCAGGCGAGCGTCCGGCGTAAGCTGGATGGTTGTTATACGCTTGCAAGAAATATTCCGCGTGATTCAAACGATTCGACGAGGCAACATTTCCAGATCATTGGGCCTGCACCACTTGCGAATCGGCGGGCAATTCTGTTTCCAGATTGAGTGTCCAGCGGCACACGGTTTGAATCCCGCGGATTGTTTCGTCACGCGTGTAACAACCATCCGGCCTACGCCGGACGCTCGCCTTTTAGATCCGTCACTTGCGGTGATGAATTCAACAAAAAACGGCTGCAACCAACATCCTCGATGCTGACTGCAGCCGTTGAAAATCCAGACTCGCAACTAAATCAATTCTTCGATCGGACGCCCTTCATTCAGGATCTGCAGAGGCCGGCGGCCCTGGTCGTAGAAGGACTGGTTGTAGTCAATTCCCAACGTGTGATACATCGTCGACAGCAGGCAGCCCGGTGAGGCCGCCCTTGTGGCGGGATATTCGGCGCGCGCATCGGTCGTGCCAATCGCTTGGCCCATGCGCAAACCCCCACCCGCGTACAAGACGGACATGGCTCCAGGCCAGTGATCTCGTCCCGCACCACCGTTGATGCGCGGGGTGCGACCGAACTCGCCGAAGGTCATCACCAGCACGTCGTTCTGCAGGCCGCGGTCGTTCAGGTCCTGCACCAGAGCCGCGACGGCTTGATCGTATTTAGGCAGCAGATTCTTTTTAAGCTGTGAGAAATTGTCGCCGTGAGTATCCCAGCCACCGCCGGCTTGAATCGTCACATAACTGACTCCCGACTCCACCAGCCGACGAGCCAGCAGGCAACTTTGCCCGAGGTCGTTGCGGCCGTATTGATCTCGGATACGCGGGTCTTCGGCTTGGATATTGAAGGCCTTCACGGCGCGGTCGTTCGTGATCATCTCCATTGCATCGCGATAAAATTTATCGAGGCCCAGCAGATCACCCTTGGTGTCGACATCGCGCCGGATGGTGTCGAGATCGGTCAGCAAACCGCGGCGGCGATCGAGACGCTCTTCGGTCACTCGGCCGGGCAGCTTCAGGTTGCGGACTTTAAAGCCGTCTTGATTGGGATCATCATCGGGAGTGAACGGGTTGTAGGAAGCACCCAGGTAAGCCGCGTTCCCCAGTCCCAGCCGTCGCGGCAGAGTGACATAGGCGGGCATGCCGGCCACGTTGGCACCCTTGGTGCGGGAGACCACCGAGCCACAGGCGGGATAGATGTTATCGTTGACTTCGATCGTCGGCTGATAGCCGGTCAACATCCACTGCGAGCCCATTCCGTGACCCGCATTCGTATGCGTGCCGGAACGGACCACGGCCAGTTTGTCGAAAATCTTCGCTTGCCGCGGCAGATGTTCGCTGATGCGGATGCCCGACACGTTGGTGTCGATTTCCTTGAACTCGCCGCGAAACTCAGCCGGAGCATTGGGCTTGAGGTCGTACATATCGATGTGACTGGGCCCGCCGGCCAGCCAGACTTGAATGACGGCTTTTTTACTGGCGGAGCCACCGGTCTCGGCAGCCGCGGCATCGAGCCGCAACTGGTCGGCCAGTGTTAAGCCACCGGCCGCCAAGGCTCCGACACGCAAAAAGTTGCGGCGTGACACTCCGTCACACGTCCGCACGGTACTTCCGAATAGATCGAGCATAGCGAGATCCTCTTCGCGGGTTGATCTGGTTCCCGGACAAAAATGGTCCGAGATCGATCGACCGAAACTGACTGCTGAATTTATTTGACTCGGCTGTTCATTAGCCCCAAGAATCCGGGGGCTTACGCCGCCCGGCTCACCTGGTTCAATGCTTTTGTTGCGTCACTTAATGGTTAAACATGAACTCTTTCGAGTTCAGCAAACTCCACAATACGTCTTCCAGTGCCTGCTGACGTTCACCGGAAAACTTGGTGAGGTAAGCGGCCGTCTTCGTCATCTCCGCGGGTGCGGGGAGGCGTCCTAATGTCGCGAGGTACAGTTCCTCGATACATTCCGGATCGGTTTTTTTATCTTTGATCAACGCCGCAATCCGACCATTGCCGTCGCTGATGCGGTTCTCAATTTCATCGGAATTGGCGAGCAACAAAACCTGGCCCAAGGTCGCGTTCGACGATCGCTCGCATTCGCAACCCGTCACGCGACGCGGTCGGTCGAAGGTATCCAGGAAGTACGAGCCAAAGCCTTCATGCGGCAGGTCGATGGCCCGGGCTGACGACGCCATGTTGTCGAATCGAGCCTTACTGCCTGTGGCTTGCGTTACCGCGTCATGAAAGACTTCCGCGACCAGTCGACGTCCATAGAACCGAGCGTAATTCTGCTGGTCATACTTATTGCCGTCGGTCGGCTGCGAATCTAATTGATAGGTGCGGCTGGTGACGATCTGGCGAATCACATGCTGCATGTCGAACTTGTGATCGAGAAAATCCTTGGCCAGCGCGTCCAGCAATTCGGGATTCGACGGCGGATTGGTTTCGCGCATATCGTCGATCTGATCAACCAGTCCGCGGCCGAGGAAATGTCCCCAGAGGCGATTCACCATGACTTTTGAAAAATAAGGATTGTCCGGGCGGACCATCCAGTCGACCAAGCCATGTCGCGGGTCTTGTTCGGGAGTGAACGTCGCTTTGTCGCCCCCAAGGTATTTCGGTTCGGGGGACTGTCCGGTCAGCGGGTTGCGGTCTCCCAACGTAACGCGCGGGGCGGAGAAGTACGGGGGCGGCTCACCAAAGCTCTTGCGACCCAGGCGGGTAAAGAAGCCGGCCAGACCGTAGTAGTCTTCCTGGCCCCATTTCTCATAAGGATGGTGATGGCAGCGAGCACACTGCATCCGGATTCCCAGGAAAACCTGCGCCGTATCGGCGGTCACCTGATGCAGTTGGTCGTCGCGAGATT
>JAQGHS010000741.1 GCA_028291605.1 Planctomycetaceae bacterium
ATCTGCCAAGGAAAGCGGCCGTTCGAACAGACAGTCGAGAGAACTCGTATTCGGACTGGAATGCGAAGTCTCCTGTTCCACATATGTGGCTTGCGGAAGTCGAGGATCGCTTCCCAGGAACCAGTTCCAGAATGCTTGTTTGAGTACCATTTCGCTACCTATGACTCTCTCCCTGCCCATTCACTCAGCGCAGTGGATGAGGAGAACACAACAACTATCTAGGGCACTAATTAGTAACTGCAAATCCGGTGCCGCGGTAAATTCCCATAAAATGCGTCGTGTTTTTCAGGGAAAAGCGCCTATTTGAGGGCTGAAGGCACCCGGATTTGGCCAGATTTAAGCCAGCAGGTCTTGTAAGATCCCATTCCTCAATCGAGATACAAGAAGGGGTTCCCGGCCAGCAGCATTTGACACAAGTCGACCCAGGCACGCTGGCGCGAATCGGTCTGGCCGGCATATTCCTCCAATTGCTGATCGATAAACTGGGTCAGCGCGGCCCGTTGTTCTTCGTCTGCGGGATGGCCTGCCGTGAGGAGTAGAGCGGCCGTCAGGCGGTCGGGTTCGCTGGGATACTCCCGTTGCAGACGCTCGGACAGATGCCTGGCTCGCAAGACTGCGAATTCAGAATTCAACAGGCTCAGTGATTGCAGCGGCATGGTGGAGCGGGCTCGGCGCGTGCTGTTGAAGACGATCGAGGGAGCGTCAAAGACCTGTAGCATGCTAACGACCTGAGTTCGCCGCTGCTGAAGGTAGACCGAGCGGCGGTTGGCCTGCGGGTGTTTCGCGGCAATCAGCACTTCGCCGTTAGGTTGTCGAGTTGACGGGACATAGGGCCCACCGAGTTGCGAATCGAGGTCTCCACTGACTGCCAGCATGGCGTCGCGGATGGCTTCGGCATCCAGGCGACGCACGGGGAACCGCGACAGCAGTCGCCCATCGGCGTCACCTTTCAAGCGGGCCGCATCGACGGTGCTGGACTGCTGATAAGTCGCGGAATTGAGGATCAAGCGGTGGATTTGCTTGGTGCTCCAATTGGAGCGGACGAGCTCCCACGCCAGCCAGTCGAGCAGTTCGGGATGTGACGGCGGGGCACCGCTGATGCCCAGGTTCTCCGGCGTCGCCACGAGCCCGACTCCGAAGTGATGTTGCCAGAGACGATTGACGTGAACTCGAGCCAGCAGGCCGGCAGCGCGCGACCCGGGACGGGTCATCCAGTTGGCCAGTGCCAGTCGCCGACCCGTGGTGCGTGTGGGGTCTGCAGGCGGCTTCACTTCAAACGGAGCTTCGGGGTCAATCAACAGTTGGAAGGGAGCCGGTTCGGCGACGGGACCCGCTTCGGCATAGTTGCCGCGGACCAGCAGGTGGATGGCCGGCGGAGTGGTCGAAACGTCCGTAGCCAGGGCGATCTTGCCGGGACGATTTTGAGTCAGTTTCGTGAGTGCCTGACGGGCCTCTTCGACCGGCTTCTGCTGTGCTTGAAGTTCCTTCTGGAAAGTGGCCAGGACATCAGTCGGCGTCTGCGGGGCGAAGGTCTCGATGCTCACATTGTCGATGATGGCACTCCGCCCGCAGCAGATTTCAAACCCGAACCCGCCGTTCGGCAAGTCGGCGGCGGTCAGCGTGACCGTCTTCTCCTCGACGAGTCCGTCATGCAAATGCTGCAGCAGATATTTGCCCTCACCCTGATTGGTGACGCGGGCACCATAGTTGTGACCGGGGATGTAGGGCGTCGTGCCAATCGTCCCCACAACGCGATTATCCGCGCCGGGATAATCGATGTACACGACCGACCCCGAGGTGGGGTTGCCGTCGATGAGAACGTTGCCCCCTTTCAGGTCGGTGGCGTCGTTGAAATCGTGCATGGCGATGAAGTAGCCGATACGCTCGGCCGGCTTGCCGTCGGGGGTCAGCTTGTTGTCGACGAGATCGAACGTCACCTGGATCATGCCGCCGACGGCGTCCGGGGTCCAATCGAATTCCGCCTTCGTCGAGATCCCGCTGCTGCCTTGAGTCCCCGCGCCGTTGAATTGCATGCGGCCCTCTTGAACCAGTTGTCCTGGCGCGGCCGCCTGATTGAGTTGCACCGGGACTTTTCCAGCCGGAACGGTGTCACCGGGGGTCGCATTGCCCCAGAGGGGCAGCGAGGCTGTGGCGTCCTGGAAATTGTCTTCCAACAGGACCTGGCCCCGCGGCCGATGGGCTTTCACCCAAGCGGAGAATTCTGCCTGCTGTTGCTTGATCCGTTGTTCCAACTGCTGCGTCGCGACTTGCCACGCGGTGAATTCGCCGGGCAGTGATGCATAAACCACACGTTCGTTGGGCTTCTTCCAGGCCTCGGGGGCGAAGACTCCGGACAGCAGCGCTTGGAACGAGTAGTAGTCGCGCTGCGTGATGGGCTCGAACTTGTGATCGTGGCACTTCGCACATTGGACTGTCAGACCCAGCAGCGACGACGACATGTTCTGCATAGAGGATTCGAGAACTGTGTAGCGATCAATGCGGACTTCATCGGCATTGCCGTCACTCTCACCGCTGCCGTCCTGCCCGTTGCGGACGTAGTGTGTCGCTTCGAGATGTTCGATAGTCTCGGGGGCGGCGTCCTGGTCGGGAACAAAGTGCGCGAGCTCATCGCCGGCCAGTTGCTCGCGGACAAACTGGTCGTAGGGGAGATCTCGATTGAGAGCGCGGATCACCCAGTCGCGATAGCGATAAGCAAGCGGCCGGTCGCTGTCGGCGTTGAAGTAGCCATTGGAATCGGCATAGCCAGCGGCATCCAGCCAGATCTTGCCGAGACGTTCGCCGTAGCCCGGTGAAGCCAGGAACTGATCGACAACTTTCGAGTACGCCTGAGGGCTCTCATCATTGATGAATGCCGCGATGTCGGCCGGGCCAGGAGGCAGGCCAGTGAGATCGAAGGTGACTCGACGCAGTCTGGCATAGCGATCTGCCAGCGGCGAGAGACTCAGTCCTTCGGCTTCGAGCTTGGCTTGAATGAAATCATCGATCGGATTCAAGACTGAAGTTCGGTCGCGAACAGCGGGCAGGGCAGGGGGCGTGGCAGGTTGAAAGGCCCAGTGTGCGGCGGGGGAGGTATTGGTGGCTTTCGTCGGCAGGCCGGGTGCACCCGCGATAATCCACGCCTTCAGGAGGGCCTTCTCCTTGTCCGTCAGCGGCGTTTCAGGTGGCATCTCGTCCGCCTCGACGCGCTGCCACAGCAGGCTGGCCGCGATGTCGTGCGGGACGAGGACCGGCCCCTGCTTACCGCCGCGGACGACGGCACCCGCCACACTCAGGTCCAGCTTGCCTTCGTGCTTCGCCGGCCCGTGACATTTCACACACTGCTGCTTCAGCAGGGGGGCGATGTCTCGTTCATAACTGGGAGGAGGCTCAGCGGCGTGAACGAGACGCGCGGATAAAATCGCGATGAAGAGACTCACTCGCATCCGAATCTCCGAAAGTCTACAGAACAGGGTCGGGCGTACGAGTTTTCGAAATTGGCCGCCTTCAAATCCGATCAGCGAGACAGGCTCACCTCGGCCAATATCGAAAACGTCGTACGCCCGACCCCTGAGTGCCAGGAAACGTGGATTAAGTCCAGCCGGCCCTCGCTGCGCTGGGAATCTAGTGGGGCCGAACCGTGCCCGTTAATTGTAGCAATACGGGAGACCTGAGGCACCCGCGATGTTGTCCCGATCGGTGACAGCGCCGGAATTCTGAAGCTGGCGACTTTGCGCATAGGCCGGGGTCGGGCCTACGACTTTTCGATTTTGGCCGATGAAGCGTTGTGAGCAAGCAGGCCGATGGACGGCCAATGTCGAAAATTCGTACGCCCGCCCCCTCGCCATTAGCGAGGCTTATGCTCAGCGTCGGAACTCGGTGCCGAATGAGTTCCATCCGCCTCCTGTTCGTGGTCGGATTCTCGCACAATCGGTGGACTGCCCGAGACCGCTTCACGCTCAATGAGCAGTTCTTCCGCAGCGTCGAAGCGAGATTTCACGTTGGACTGGGGCGCGAGGCCACCAATCAACAGCAGGGCCGCCAGGGCCAGCACGGCGAAGCGTTCACGCGGGCTGATCTGCAGCGAAACCGACGAGGTATAGCGGGTTCCTGTGAAGAGCCGGAAATAGGTTTGTACCATGCCAATGCCATTCAAGGCGCCCGCCAGGACGATCGCAATCCCGATGTACGGGTAGGCTTCGACCACGCCGTCAACCAGCAGTTCGGTGCCGATGAAGCCCAAGGTTCCGGGGAAGCCGACGCTGGCGAGACCGGTTAGCAGGAAGCACACGGCGAGCGCCGGGGTATGTTCATACAACCCTTTGAAATCAGTGAGCGACAGTCTGCCGCGACGTCCCTCCAGAGCCCGAATCGTCAGTCCGAATCCGCCCAGTGACAAGCCAATCGACAACCACACGCACAAAGCCCCCGTCAACGCGGTGGGTGTCACGATTTCCAGGCCCATCAGGACGAATGCCGAGTGACTCAAGAACAGGTAACAGAAGTAGCGCCGGGCTTCCCGCTGCACCAGGGCCATGCCCGAGGCGTAGACGGCGGTGAAGAGCGAGATGAGGCCGATGCTGCGTAAGACCCAGTCGGGAGCGACGGGCAACACCAGCCGCACGGCGGCATAGGCCCCGGCAATCGGGGTTACGAACAGCAAGGCGGTACCGAATGTTGCATGTTCGAACAGATCGGACATCCACAGATGAAATGGCGCGATACCGCTGCGGATGAAGACGGCCAGCAGCAACGGGATGATGGCCCACAGCGAATGCACGCGCTGCGCTTCCCCACCTTCGACTTCGACATACCACCAGCCGACGACCATCATCGCAATAAACAGGCCCATGTGGATTACGAACACGCGGATGGGCTTACGGCGATGGATCAGTTCCACCAGCGGGGGAATCGTCCCGATGCTCAACAGAGCGATGATTCCCCACGGCTCTTTGCAACTGAAAGTCGCGAGCACAATCGCTTCGGACAACAGGGTCAAGGCGAACGAAAATCGCCTGATCTTGGTGCGCAACGTGGCCAGCGTCGTCAAAAAGAACAGCAACGCGACCAAGGGCAGCAAGGGAGCGCTCAGTTGGTCGACGATGAATACTTCGCGACCGACGAAATAGGTCAGGAAGTGCCACGCATCATCGGCTTCGAGAGCATGCAATTCATGGAAGTCAATCCACGCGCCGATACAGGAAATGAGTGTCACTCCCGAAAATCCGAGGGTCCAGCGACGGGCCTCGTCTGAGTCGCGCAAGCGGGAAACGACCAGCGATCCGATCAGGGAGATCAGGATCGATGCTTCCAGCCAGGGTAAGTGCAAATCGGTCATAGCAGTTCATCCAGCGGTCCAGGAGCCGGCTCGGTCCGATCGGACTCGCGGGATTTGCCTCCAGTAATAAGATCAGTCGAACGGCGTTCAAATCCATCGCACCACTGAAAGATGCGCAGGAAGGGAGCCACAATATAGTCGTTGAGAAACGAATCGAGATAACCGCGTTCGATGGCGAAGCGGTACAACCAGATGCGGGTTCGCTCAGAGATCTTGCGTTCCCAGAAGCCGGGCATGCGCGGCAAACGCTCGCCAATAGCATTCTCCAGAATACGCCGGTCCTGCAGCAGCGTGGGGGCCCGCACGAATTGCAGGGTTCGCAGGCAGGCATGGCCCAGAATGTGGACCAGGGCAATGTACCGCAGACCCAGGCCGATTTCGGCCACGATGATGCTCACCTGAGTCAGCGAAGCAAAACACAGGGCCGATTTGATATCTGTTTGGGCATGCCCGGCGATCGCGGCGAAAAGAGCGGTGCTCAGTCCGAGGGTGACGACGCAGAAACAGAGCAGGGGAGAAAGCTCCAGGAGCGGGCTCACCCTCAGGAGCAGGAAGGCCCCCAGATGGACCGACAGAGCTCCGTAGAATACGGCACTGGAAGGGGTAGGCCCTTCCATCGCCCGCGGCAGCCAGCCGGAGAATGGGATCAGGGCCGATTTGCCAGCGGCAGCGGCCAGCAGCAGCAAGCCGACGACCAGTGCTTCGTACGAGGAGACCACGGCCTGCCCATCGGGCCAGGGGCCAGATCCCAGGAATTTATCGAAGTCACCACCACCCGTCAGGTGGTGCAGGACGATCGATGCGACCAGCAAGGCAGCATCCGAAAAACGATAGACGACCCACACCCGCAGCCCATTGCGCACAGGGGCAGGACGTTCATGGAAGAAAGCCACCAGCAGGGCGGAGGATAGCCCGACCATTTCCCAGCCGGAGAACAGTGTTTCAATCGTGCCCGACAGCGAGGTGACAATC
>JAQGHS010000792.1 GCA_028291605.1 Planctomycetaceae bacterium
ATCTACGCCATCGAAGCCAGTAGTTGGCGTATAAGTGAAGGACCCGTCCGGCTGGATGGTGACTGACCCATCTGAGGGCGCCGTCGTACCCGCACCGAACGTGAGACTGTCGCCATCTAAATCTAACCCAAGGAGATTACCGCTAAAGGCAGTGTCAACTCCTGTACTGATAGTAGCAGGGAGGCCGGTTGGAATGGAGTTCCCAACGTGAATTGTCGCGGTGCCTTCATTCGCACTGATTTGATTCAGCGAATCAATCGCGAAATAGGTAAACGAGTCAGAGCCAGTGAATCCCAAGTCTGGAACGTATGCAAACGTCCCGTCAGACGACAGCGAGAGGATGCCGTGCGCAGTTGTGGTCCCCAGTGTCGCTGATTGAATTGTGGTCCCGCCAGGGGCGTCTGCCGTGTCGTTAGCAAGCACCGACGAACCAAGGTAGGCGGTTCCAAGTGTGTCTGCGTAAGTATCGTCTACAGCGATTGGCGACGCAGCGAGCAAAGCTCGGTCTTCCAAGCCCTCGAGCGAGGAGATACTCGCCGACTTGATTTTGCGCAGCCTCGAGCGGGGCTTCAACCCGCAAATCGAAGCCACCCATATTGTCCAAGAAAAGTTAATCATCTAATTCCCCCTGAGATTTTAGTCATGAAACTACCCTGTCACTGGCTAATCAATCCCAGACATAACAAACTTCATCGCAACTCCACGTGTCCGTTCGGACTGACTAGAAGTTGTCGTTCAGTAATAAATATCGCAGGGTTATTGATTAAGTCGAGACAACAAAACGCATCGGACCTACATCCGAAGGCGCTCCTGCCACACAGCATAAGTCTCGCCCGTCAAATTGTGCTCCGTTCGCGGCAGGCAAAGCCGCCTGCGGCGGGGCACTCAACTGAAGCGTCCAGATACAGCGCACCGACACCGCCCCCCCTGTCCAGTCCAGTCCATGCGTCGTTGTCGCAACAAACTCGAGTAGCTGGATGAGCAGAGCTTTGATTCGGATGTAGGTGCGCCGTAAATGGACCGCTTCAGCGTGAGTTATGCTTCGCCTGCCGAGCAAATGAGCCCCGCGAGCACATTTCAATACAGGACAAGCCAATATCATTCCATTCAAACCAATGCTGGTTGGCGTGCTGAAATAGTCCAGCCTGAGCCTTCGGTTTCCAACGCCAGATGTTTCGACTTTGCAATCTCACCCACCGCCTGTCGAACGCCGTCCCAATCCCAGTCGTCGCCAACGATTGTGGCCTCCGGAAACAATTCCAAACTCGTTTCCAAATCGGCTTTAATCGCTGCATAAGAGTGATCTGCATCTAAGTAGATGACGTCTGGCTTTAACCCTCGAGCGCCTAAGAGACGCAAGCCGTCAAGAGACGGCATTCGCAACGGCAACAGCCGTTCGCGAGCTTCCCAGCAGTTCACCTGGAACGTCTCGTAAAGACGCGGCAGCATGCGTTGAGTGTCTTGATCCTGGTGGTGTTCCGGGCTTCCTCGCCAATGATCGATCGAGATCACGTGAGCCCGTGGAGACTGCTCCAGAATGTATCGTGTCGACTTTCCGAGCCACGAGCCAACTTCGACGACCAGCTCGGTTTCAGGCGTTAAAACGCGTTCGAGCATCACCCGAGTCCCTTGGTTCAGCCATCCGTGTGTGAGATTCGGCGGGACTGGGGGCATTTCATCGGGCCAGGGATAGTCATTCCTTATTGATTGCAACACGGGATTGGGCGAACTTTCCTCGTGCTGAGACGCCGCCGGGGTCATGGAAAAGCGGGGGGCCGTCTCAACCGACCGGGCAGGCGTTGTCCCGTTGGTCGGTTTGTGGCTCTTTCCATTGAGCCCGGCCGGCGCCGTACCGTTCACCCGCGCTGGTACTGCTCCATTCGGGCGGGGGGGAGTTGCACCGTTCGGCCGTGCCGCCGTTTTCGTCGGCTGAGCTGCCGCTGCTTTGGCAGGCGGTGGCGTTTGATCCGCACTTCCAATCATAAATTGATAGTTTGGATAGCGCTCTTTTTCACTCCCGGCTTCTTCCCAGGAATAACGGTACGAGCCCACATGCCACAGGCGGATCGTCAAGTCCGCATAAATACGATTTCCCGACTGTTGAGCTCGCTCGCAGAAGGCGTAATCTTCATTCAAATACCAAGGGCCATTCACGCCATCGTCGTGAACGAACGGCATGAAATACGGAATCAACGGTTTCGGAAACTGTCTATTGCAAATGGGCAGTTGACAAGTGCGCTGAATGTCTTCATAGACTGACCGACGCGTAAAGTTGAATCCGAATCCTGAATACAGAATCTCGGTCAGTTGCGCATTTTGACCCAACAACAGTGACTCGGTACCGGGCAGGTAGTGAGCAGCAAACTGGCGAGGCCCCTTCTTGGGATAGATGGCACAGGTAAAAGGCTGCGGATGCTGCCGCAACTTTTCCACGTCATCGGGATTGAAGACGATGTCCGAATCGATCCAGAACAGTTCTTCGAATCCGGCGGCCAGGGCATCTGTTGCCATCTGACACCGGGCCGCATCGACTGCTGAATATCCTCTCACTCGCCAGACCGGATAGCCCCGCCGTTCTAGCTCGCGCAGGCCGTCTTCACATCCGCCTTCAATAGCTCCATTACAGGGGACCAAAATCACACATGACTGAGGATTACCAGACGCTTGTGGTGCAACCATTTTTCAACCTTTGTCTAACGGGGGGGTGAAACATACCGAACAGACATTACCCGCCATAGCCAACATGCTGCGCTGGGGCTCATCGGGTTCACGGCTTCGCTGAACACAACATTGGCAATTGCCAGGACGCTGGCATTGATGCTCAATCTGACGCTGACCTCATTCGCACTTATTACGAACGGTGATCTCCACTTGTGCCGTAAAGCGGAACGAGAATACATGCTTGCTGGCTTGTCGCCGAGTCCCATCGCGGCCGGTGCAAAGATGTCAACCGCGAAGTCAGACTGACTGCCTAGTGCCATAGAAGATGGCATTGGGGCAATTCGCAAAAGAAGTGCCAATTGTGCCGAACCTTACGGATTTAATGCACTGTCCCGAATTGACCTTCATACCGGGTTATCGTCATGTGTATACGAAAGCGCTCCGAGCGCAGGGTTTTCGTAGGCCGGTTTCAAGTCGCAGACCGAGATCAGAATTGCACTTTAGCCAGAACGCCATAGAGACAGTGGTTAACTCACATGACGCCGCCAAGATGTTCCACATCGTAAGGATTTTCCTTACGCCTACTAGCGGTTACCGGTGGTATCGAGGAAGTGACGACGCCGCGGGATTTGATCCTACGCTAGGGATGCGATGACGATCCCTTTTACAGCACTTCCGCGTATATGCGGCATACTTCTGACTAAACTGAGGCTCCGGCGATCTGGGAGAGCAATGCGATTTCTGCAGCACCCGGGTGGGGGCAGGCTGAGAAAATTCTCTGACTAGCTATGTAGGGAAAACTCTGACACTCGATTTCAGCCTACTCTTTTGAAGCAGCTAATTCAGGACCTCACCATACGCAACTTAAGTGCAGTCTCATTACTGGACTTCTGCGGATCTCCTGGGCCGGTTCGCACCGGAACTTGGCAATCGACCGGAAAAGCAAGGTGCGTTACCCCAAGCTGATCGATTGCAGCACAGGTTGATAACAGACAGTCCACCAGCGCCGGGAAGGGCAGACCCGTTATAGGTGCGGAAGGCACCACGCCCGATTCGCAGCGACGACGCACAAGCATTGGACCGACGCCATCCCACCGCTCGAATCTTCGGTCTGAGGCCCCAAATCCGGGAAATGATTAGAAGATGGGCTGCCAAAAGCAAACAAGTCGTTATGATTTAGCGTTTCGGCGACCCCGCGACCATCATAAGTTTTGAATCGTGAATCGGATCGAAACGTTGAGCGGTCGGCGACGAGATACCAAGTTTCACCGAAGGATTGCACTATGACATCTTGTTGGCGATTTGGACTCGCGCTACTGGTGTTCGGTAATGTCTCGTTGTCGTGCATCGGAACCAGTGATGCTCTTGCGGCGGAACGCCAGGTCTTTCTTTATCAAGACGGAGGCGGAGCGCTTGTTCATGACTATTCCAACCGTTGGGTGGAAATTGTGGGAAGTTCGGAGAGGTTCGCGTTTGAGGAAATCTCGCGCACTGCTGACATGATCGAGCTTCAGGACCGTACTCGTGACTTGGGTTTACAGGTGGGGGCCACACGGGGTGAGATCCGATTGCCACGATCAAAGGTTTGGCAGCCCTGGCAGGCGGGAAAGTGGATCGAAATCGAAGAGCTGCCGAAATCCATGATGTTTGTCCCCACCGATCAAAAGATCCGATTGATCTATTTCGTGCCGGTCGATCGCCAGCCCATCACTTCCTACGAACAACGGATCAAAGTTGTCATGCAGGTCGTGGCTGATCAATATCGATCCGAATTAAAAGTTAAAGGCTATGACTCTGATGGCTTTCAACTGGAGTTGGATGAAAAACAAGAACCTATTATCCATTTGGTCAAAAGCAAGAGTACGGCTCAGTACTACAACGGCGCGCCAACCTACGACCTGATTCAGCACTACCAGCGAGTGCAATCTGATATTCCGCCAGACGTCGGGACTCCGCGACGGCATATGTTTGTCATCTTTGCCGAAACATATGATCCCGGCCCCGCCCCAATAGAATGGAACGGGTCAATCGGCCGGGGCGGTCATCTCTCCGCTGATGGAGGGCTCGCGATCATGTCGGCATGGATTCTGCGCGAGGAACTCTGCGCCAACACCTACGCGGCGCAAAAGAAACTCATGCAGGACAAGACACCAATCGCGGGGCGTGCAGCGTTCGGTTCAAATCAACCCAACGCGCCCCGGTACAAGCTGATCGAAGACGGGTTCGGCGCAGTCGTTCATGAATTGGGCCACGCCTTAGGCTTGCCGCACGATTATCGGCAACCACATGATTTCATGGGACACGGCTTTCGTTCACTGCATCTGAATTATTTAACGGCTTCCACCATGCAACGGGTGACCTTTTCACGAGAAAACGCCCGATTGCTGGGGGTCTCCCGGTACCTGATGCCGAATCTGGATCTGACCGACAACACCCTGCCTGCAGCCGAGGTCAAGCTAGAACTGGTCAAGCGAAAGCAATCAACGCTATCGATCTCGATGACTGCGAAGGACGACCGTGGATTGAGAGCTGTGGTCTTTCATGACGTACAGCGAGATTCCGTCATCGGTGGTGCCGAGTTGACCGGGAGGGAACAGATCGTCGATTTGAAATTGCCGCTCGATAATCAAAAACCCGGCAAATTCACACTCAATACACTGGTCGCAGACGACGCAGGCAACATCGCCACGATCACCACCATCCTGGCCGTCCCATAACATTACGTGATGAGCTCGTCCTCGGTTCCTGGTTCGTTCACGCCGAAGTGGGCCTGTTGTGAACGACTTCGCGCATCAACTGAATGTGAGAGTACACCGGTCACTTTGACAGCCGTCCGCGCAGAGAGTTTACGTGATGCGAAACGGCTGTATGGCAGAAGCAGTTCCTTGACGAACGGGCAAGCGGCGGTGAGGCACTAACGAGTAGAGAAACTAACGCGCGCCGGGCTCCATTGATGGGCGGCCCTGAGAATATCGCTTTTCTCTGAACTTTATAAAACACTGAATTCTCAGAGTACTTACGTACGTCGCTATGCGGTTTTGGCTGAACTTCGACTCAGCGAACGCAGGGCCTTGGCCCTGACGGCCCTCAGATCGGCATCGTTTTTGCTAAGATCGCTGTTGCCTGGGATTGGCGATCATCCTCTTACGGCTTGCACTTGTTGTCGCTTTATGGGTGTCTCTTATACTCAGGTCTGCTGCTCTTCTAGCAGCTCCATACACTTTAATAGCTCAGCCGATGTTCGAGCGACGCTCGGTCAGTGCCGCAATCCTGCGGTCGTGGACAGCTGTTTTGAGGAGTCGTAGTTATCTCAAGTGAAGAACACAAGAACATCTGGTGATGCCAGCGGAATTGTTGAAGACGATTGAGCACGGTGGCACCCGGCCCGCCTCGGAAAAAATAAGAACGAAGTTGATCAACGTCACCTGTTTCAGGTGCACTGCGAGGGAAGGCCCCCTTGGTTTAGGCTCCAAAGGGGGCCTTTTCTATTGACAGCAGGACGGACGGCTACCTGGCCCATCGCGTATCAATGACTGTGGTAATATAACGTGTGCAGGTGGACACTTCGCGCAAGGTTTTCGCACAGCCCTCGGAGGCGCGAATCAACCAGGGGGCCGGAACGCTATTTGCGTTAGAGGCCGACATCTCGGCTCGATTCGAATACCGACGATGTAAACCGGACCACACGAGCATCACACGAACGAAAGAAATCATGGAAACATTGCAAGATCTCTTGGAAAACGAATTGCAAGACGTCTACAGCGCGGAGACTCAGTTGGTCAAAGCGCTCCCCAAGCTCGCCAAGAAGGCCACCAGCGAATCACTGAAACAAGCTTTCTTAAGTCACCTCGAAGAGACGGTAGGTCAGGTCGCCAGATTGGAGGAAATCGCGACTCTAATGGGCGTGAAAATGACCGGCAAGACCTGCAAGGCCATGGAAGGGCTAATCAAGGAAGGGGCTGAGATTTTGGAGGAGGAAGGAAATGCAGCGGTCATCGACGCCGCGCTCATTGGGGCCGCCCAACGCGTCGAGCATTACGAAATTGCAGCCTACGGCACCGCAAAAGCATTCGCCGAGCATCTCGGACTGACTGAAGTCGCCGACTTACTCGATGCGACTCTGGAAGAGGAATCCGCTGCGGACGAAACTCTGTCAGGTATCTCACTGGATGAAATTCTGCCGAGCACGAATTCGGGGGATTCGGAGGAAGAACCACAGATGGAAGCTGACGAGGAGGGTGCAGAAAAAGTGAAATCGAAGTCTGCCAAGGGTGCGCGTAAGAAGCCGTAAGCACAGATTTGTTGGCGTCAAGAACCTTTGAAAGATGTGGAAGGCGGTGGAACTCCCTTTGTTCCGCGCCTTCCTTTGCCTTCTCATTTTAAATTGTCACTTCAATTGATCACCTCATTTCGGACGGGCGTGCATGTCACGCAAGTTAGCAGAGGCATGGGTATCGTCTCTTTAGCCGAACAGGCCGATAAATCAATTGAGCCACCGTCCGGACCAGGCTTGATAACTCATCACCGGTGACAACCAACCATATAACTATCGACCACCCTGATCGATTTGGGGTGAACATATCGACTGGCATGCACGTGTCAGGCTGATCACAATGCCGGCGGTGCGACTAACAGGCCGCCCCAAAATAGACTGCCGATATGAAAGAACGAGCCATACGTGTTCTTATCGTGGACGATAATACGGACGCGGCAACGTCACTTTCATTGCTGCTGCGATTGTCCGGCTATGAGACCAGCACCGCCTTGACTGGGGCGAGCGGCATTGCACTCGCCGAGAGTTTTAAACCCGATGTGATGTTACTGGATATCGGTCTGCCGGACATGGTAGGCTACGAAGTGTGCAGGACCGTCCGGGCATCCAGCTGGGGTAAGGACATCTCGATCATCGCAATCACGGGGTGGGGCGTTGATAACTGCTTCAGTTCATCGCTTCAAGCCGGCTTTGATCACCACCTGGTCAAGCCCATCGAATTCGCGGACCTCTGCAAATACCTGTCGGAATGGCAGACTAAAAGATCGACTAAGCTGGGGACGATCCCCAACGATCAATAGATGCGCGGTCTAACTTGTAGCTAATGATTACGTCTTACCGCGACGGACCGCATTCATTTCCATTCAGAGTCAACGCAGTCCCTCATCCACCTCTGTTCCGCTTGCACCTTTCGCGGTGGCTTCGCATCTGCGTGCGTAGACCCGAATTGGCATGAGACGTTAGTCGCGTTGCCCCGCCAGAACGGGAGTTCGGGGGCGTGGCCAGGGTTTTTTCGCCGGTGTAGGTGGCACCGGAAATGGTGAAGCCATCGGTGGCTCAAGTTCGGCCGATGTGTCCAAGTCCTTTGGATAGCCATAACGATTGAAGATGTCATGAAAGCGATCGTAAACGCGACTCTTCAAATCCGAATCCATCCGAAAGTGGTTCTTCTGATATTCGCCGATTTCATTCAAGTGAGTCTCGAGTTTCTCGGCGACGCCAGCAAAGCCTGTCCAACCGAAGTGGTCATAGAGTTTGCCGATCTCTGCGACGGGCGACCGTTCCAGATCTTCATAACGGATCTCGTACAAACGCTCGGATGGAATTAAATCTTTATCTCGGTGATAGCGTTCAAACAGTTCGCGATATAGATGGCAGACTTCGTCCTCCATGTCCCAGTCAGGAAATGTTGTCAGGCTGTTGGCACGCAACATTTGCCGGCGCATGTGGATCGTGGAGCTATAGACTGCGTAAGGATTTCGTACGATATTGACGAAGTGTGCGTCGGGAAAGAGCTCGAGTAAGCGCGGGATACGAAATGTGTGGGTGGGTGATTTTAGCAAGATCTGACGGCCCGACTTCACGGTCAACTTCTTGACGAAGTACAGGAATGCTCGTTTCCAGCGCTCCAGTTCGGCGGGCGGCACATTCCGCATTTCGAAATACCGATCGTAGTATTCCGGCTGCCCCTGGAAGGCCAGCATGATGTACGGTGAACTTAGCGTCAGGTTCAACAATGCCGTTTCGTCTTCTTGAGGTGATTCCCACGAGACCTTCATATTGTCCATAGGCCGGGTCTTAGGGAGCAACCATTTCGTGAATCTAACAACGGTGGATTCCGTTAACAAAAAGTGATGGGGATTGATAATCTGATAGGTGTTCGGTGTGACGAACCGGGGGTCTTGGGACAGCAGCGTATGCAAGTAGGTCGTTCCCGACCGCCAGTGTCCCAACACAAACAACGCAGGGCCGGGAAACTGCACCTGATCTATCCTTCGGCCATAGATTGCCCGCTCGATAACGCGATTGACCGAGTTGCTGATACTACAAGCGGTGCACAGCGCAATTGGCAATGAGTGAGCCAGGTCCATCGGAGGGCGCATCGCCAGAAAACGTAGCCACGTACCGAAGGTCATGCCAAATGGACCTTGCTTGGAACCTGTCAGCTTTTCACCGGACTCACCTAACGCGTCACTTTTAGACATCTTGGCGGCTCCCGAACTTAAGTTATCACTCCGACAATAGGCAATCGACTCGTCCAACTGATTTGGAGCTGAAGCTGTGCTGCGGAGGAACCGCATTCGCGTTGCGCAGTGACGGCCAGGCGTTCACGCTGATGGGCAGTTGGACAACTCGCTTTGCTCATTGATTGCCATCAGGCACTGTTCGTGCCAATTGAAAACAAGTTCGCGTCGAGCGAGTCATGGATTGCCGTCTGATCCAGGCAAGCCGAGTCTTATCCGTCGTACGAGACTTGGGAACAATAATTGCTTCTCTAGAAAGAAACGTTCGCACATGCGACTTCAGTACGAACCAGCTGCTCGCGCGGAGAGAAATTAGAACAGATTTCTATAAGCCCAGATCCCGACAGCCCCAGCTTAAGGAGGGCCCAGGGAGAAGGAGCTGGTCGCGTCAAAATGAACCCCCGCCATGAATCGCTCTCAACCTCTCAAGAAGAAGGCTGCCGAAAAGGTCCATGTCAAACTCTGCAGACTTGCGACCGTTCCCCTTCGAATTCGAACTGACGACAGCGGCACCTGGCATATAATTGCAGTACAAGTGAGCTTATGAGCATCGATTTCCCAATAACTCACAATCGTTGCATCGAGACTGAGCCGCAGCCCGCCGCGCAGATGAATGTCGCGGAATCCTATGATGGTACGAATGTGGTTTTTCGTGCGCTGCGTCTGGCGACTTGGGGGCCCACCCTTCTGAATTTGGGATACTACCCATTTGCCGGCGGTCTTTCGTTTCTCAATGTCATGTCCAACATGGAGTTGGCGCAGCAACGGCTGGTACGAAAGTCCATCGAACTGCTGCAGGTATCGCCAGAGGATCGTGTTCTGGATGTGGCCTGCGGACGCGGCAAGAGTTCGTTCATGGTCCAGGCTCTGCATCCTCGTACAACGGTCATAGGCATCGACCTGCTCGATCGAAATGTGCAAGTGGCCCGCACACTCTTCGACCAGGTCGGCGGCCTGTCTTACCGTGTCGGCAACGCGATGGACCTCGACTTTCAAGACGCGTCGTTCGACCGGGTGATGTGTCTGGAAGCGGCATTTCACTTCCCCGACCGACAGCGATTCCTCCGCGAAGCTGCTCGCGTTCTGCGACCCGGAGGGCGTCTGGTGGTCGTCGATTTCGCCTGGAACAGCGACGCCGAACGGATCCACAGGGACGATCCAGAAACGCGGATCGTCCGCGAGATCTGGCAATGGAGTGACTTTTCCTCCATCCCCGAATACGAACGGATAGGAAGGGCCGCGGGGTTTCGCCTGATTTCTAGTCACGATTGGAGTCAACAGGTCACTCGCCCCATACAGACTTTATTTGAACAGCTCTCCGCCTTGGGCGGCACGAGTTGGGGGCGGCGGGTTCTGGCATGGATTAATCCCCTCTACCGCTCGTTCTCTATTGAGGATTGGGACCAGCTTGCGCATGCGGTTCGCGGACACGAGCACGTTCGCTGTTTGTCGAAATACATGGCGTTCGTTTTTGAAAAGCGTTGACCTCATTTGCACCCATCTCATTCATTGATCGATCCGGATGATTTCTCCAATGTGACGACTGCCCAGTCCTGCACCTCGCGACGATCAGCGGAGCAACCACACTCATTGTCTGCCCTTCGCTCTTGATTTTTTGCCGCTTCTCCATCCTCCAATCTTTATTGAAGTTAAGACAATCGTTGCAGAGCACCTTAATGTGGCACGGCAAGTGCACTTTCAAGTTTCGGGGGCTCAATTTATGGACCCGAAGCTTATCGCATTCCTGAAAATGGATCATCCGCCATGGAAGACGATCCTAGACGTCGCAGAGCTGCTGCTGACAGACTACGAAGGGACATGCACTTTTTTTGCAATGTGTTCCGCTCTAGACGTACCCCGACATACCGGTGCCGAACTGAAACTTGCCCGATGTCTAAACGGGCTCAATGTCCCGGATCTACGTCTGAGGTATCTGGTCGCTGATTGGTGTAAAGCACAGATCAAAGCAATCCAAGAGAATGACGGCAGATCGTTAGAAGAGATAAAGCCAAAACGCTGAATTCAAAGAGAAGCCGTTCGCCACAAGTACGAGTTCCTGGTCAGCTTAGCGTACAAATTGAGGAATCCGCGTTGCGTTTCTAAAGAGGTGGTCGCTCAAGTTTCTGAACAGGTCACCCGTATAATCCAGGAAACGCGCCAAACGGCAGATTCCATAAGCCCGCAAACGTTTGTGACAAAAATCGGAAGAATGAGCCCGCGGGTAGCATCGATTCGAAGCGTTTGGCCAAGTCATGGTGGACTAAGACGCTGGGCCAAACCTGTCTGATAGCTAAAAAAAAGTATTGAGTGCCTGTGAAACAAAACGATTGCGTTGGATGACCACCCCGTCTGTGTTTGCGAGTTGCAGACGACAGACGGATTGGTTCATCACTGGCGCATCAGTAAAGGTCTATTTTTGGCCGGACTCTGGAAATTCTTTTCGATGTGTCCGTTTCACTTAGTTGGTTCGGGAGTCAACAAGTTTATTTCTGCCGGTGCGATCGGCGCAGCCGCGTAGACAGCCTTTGTATTTCCAAGACGGTCAGGGGCTCAATTCCAGCCATCTTGACGGATTTCAGGTAGTGCCGCGCCGTATCATTTCCACTGGGACTGATCTCTTCACTCCAGAACAGTAAGGCGGCCAGGATCGTCGCGATTCCCCGCGTGTCGAACATGGGGTTGGGCTCCAAATCGATGCTTGAGTTAAGGCCAGTTGAATCAACGTCAATCGCTGCTGACCACCGACAAAGCTGCCTCGATCCAAGTCGTGATGGGCCGAGGCAGTGCAATCCAACCTCACAGGCTGAAATCACTGGACAGTCAACTCGCCCGCCAAGAGATTGAAAGTCAGGTCAGGGTCAGTAATTCCCCCTCTCAACCAGCGGCTAAATTGATGTAACATCATCCCGGCAGCGATGCTGGCCGTGTAGATGGTGCTGCGAGCCGTACAGCTTCCGGATTGTGCCTCGGACTGCTCAAACAACGTTTCCGAATAATGTTTTCTGCCCGATTCGTCGGTAGTAGTGAGAATCCGTAACACTTCCCCCAGCATGCGCCCATCGGACCAGAAGCGCGCGTTCAAATGGACCGCACGCCAAACGGCTGCGCGGGTCGAGATCGAATCGACGCAACAGAAAAATGCGTCCCCGACCACGTGCCGGGGACGAAACCGATCCTGAATCGTGGTGACCTCAATGAGGGGATCGATCTCGCGGACGGCACGTTCCGTCGCCAGCACCTTGGCGAGTCCGAGATCGCTCTGACGGTACCCTTGCGTGGTGACATTGGTTAGTTCCACCGTGTCAAAATCGATGAGGTGCAGTTTTTGAATGCCCAGAGCCGCCAATTGCAAAGCGACCTGCCGGCCAATGGCCCCAACTCCGATCACAGTGGCCGTTACGGACTGTAATTGCGAGGTCGGGACGAGGTCTTGTTGTCGGGAAAAACGATCGATCATGAATGTCTCCGTGAAAGGAACCTGCGAAAGGTGACAGTCGGCCTACGAGGCTGGCGAATCCGCGAGTACGGGGAATCGCTCGCGGGAACTCGGCACGAGCCGGAGGGCGCCGGCCATCCAGGGTTGCAAGGGCAAGCCTTCCAGGCATTCCTGGACGGTGGGAATGAACCCCAGATCCTCCAAAATGTGCCGGGCGGCAAG
>JAQGHS010000805.1 GCA_028291605.1 Planctomycetaceae bacterium
CAAGAAGGCGGCGGTGGATCATTAAACCAGGGTTTCATCGATGTCATAATCCGCGCGAAAGGATTAGCGTCACACGTCCAGCGATTTGAGGGCGAGTCGCTGGGGTCCCTGGCAAACGGCAGCACCACCATCGTTCTGGAACGCGGCAAGCTCGTCACGATCGAGACTCAGAATTTGGCGTCGCCGATCCCTAAAGACTTCGTGATGGAGAGTTTCTTTCCAGAGTTCGCCTCGCGCGTGCACGCGATGTGGCAACCCAGCAGCCGCCGCGGGCAGAAGCCCGATTGGAATATGCTGAATGTGCAAAGGGTCGACGACACCCATTTTGCCGTGCGCGTCACGGAAAGGACGGGCAAATTCTTCCTCGCGTTTCAGCACCCCGGCTGGTTGCAATTCTGCGAGTTCGGACCATTCACCGCAGGCGAGGCCATGACCAAAGGGATTCCGTTACGCATGCCGATCCCCGCGAAACTTCACGTGACATTTAACCTTCAAAACCGGCCGAAAGTTCTCCCATTTCAAGAGGCGAAGTGTCTTGTGGTCTGGATCCCAGACGACAGCGGATCGGTCTATTTGATCTTGAACAAAGAGGTTGTCATCGACGAGAAGACGCCTGTCACGATCGCCAATCTCGGGCCTGGGAAGTATTCGGCTTATCTTTGGACAACTCCAAAAGACGAATCGAAGCCGGGCTTCTCGGAAGCGATCAATGTCGGCGGGTTCAGGGAGCGCGCTACGGTCACACTGGAGTCCGGTCAATCTGCGGAGCTGCCACTTGTTTGGACGCCGTTCGACCCCCAAGCCTATCGAGGCACCGCCAACGCCGAGATTAAAGTCGTTAACACCAATGGGACTGTTCCGGCCGGCCGTACCATCAAGGTTGGCTGGTATGACGGGCTCTACGACGCCACTCTAGATGTATTTCAGGGACCACTTCCAGGCACGGGAGTCATCCGTCTCCAGGGAATCTCGGCCGCGAAGCATCGCCGCAAGGCTCCGTTTGGCCCTTACAGCATCTCGATCGACGACGAACCGCTGGGCTTCTTCAGCCTGGAAGAAACTAAAGAATTGCAGCATCGGGAGTTCTCGGTATCGCCCAAAGTCGGCGATAAGGCACCGGAGATCGAACTGATCGCCGTCGGATCCGACCAGCGCCGGAAACTTTCGGACTATCGCGGCAAGGTCGTGCTGATCGAATTCTGGGCAACAGGGTGCGGCCCGTGCCAGCCAGCGATGCAGAGGCTCTCGGAACAGTCTGAGAACATGCCGTCATCCTGGACCGACAAGGTCGTCTTGCTCGGCCTCAACGCAGATCATGACCTCGAGAAACTCAGGAGACACATCGCGTCCCACGGCTGGCAGGGAATGCCTCAGTGTCGATCACCCCGCAAGGATGATGAACATTTTTCCGATGCCGAAAAGACCTACGTCGTGCACTACATCCCGCACGCCATAGTGATCGACCAGCAAGGCATCATCCGCTGGCGCGGTCACCCAGCTGATGAATTAGGCAAGACCGTCGATGATCAAATTAGTAAGCTGCTAAAGTGACCGCTTTCATTTGGGGGAGCAAAGTGAACCGGATGCTGTCGCTTCCTTTTGAAAAGAACAATGCCATCCGAGACCGTTCGCTGAACGGGCCACTTGGGACAGATCTGAGGACACATGATCAATCGCGACCTACCTCTTGGAGGCCAGTCATGATTCGCAGCACTCTCTTTACGACCTCACTGGCATTTGCCATCGGCATCGTCGCGATCCAAGCCGCTGATCCTGCCAAGTCGGAAATAGACGGTAGTTGGGAGATCATTGCCCTCAACTATGGCGGCAAGGAACAAAAGGTGGGATCCAAAAGCAAGACTGTCAGCGTCCGAGAGAATGGTATTCAATCGACGTCCCACAATGGTACCCCGAGAGGAAAGAACCGCTACACCATTGATCCCAAGGCAACTCCGAAGACGATCACGTTCTCCGATTTCGATAAGAACGAGACTACGGGCCTTGGTATCTACGAACTCGAAGGCGACACGCTGAAGATTGCGATCTTGACCGATACGACGAAAAAAGCGACGGAACGGCCACTGGATCTGGAGCCGGGGCCGGACAAGATTATTGCGACCTACGTCAGGCAAAAATGAGGCTCGCTGTCAGTATGGCCGATTCCGGAAGAAATCAGCGAGCATTCGGTCTCAACTTCGTCAGGCACAGCCGGACCTGTCTGGCTTGATGTGATTTTCTCGCGTTACTGCAAGCAGCCAATCGCGACCATCACAACCGTTGCTCCCCCGCCGGCCAGCATTGCGAACAGGATCATACATCCACCGCTCGAGCTGGCAATTATTCGCTGTCGGCTAGGCTCGTCATAATCGAGTTGCAGGTCGATGGCGGCAATCGTGATCTGGAATCCACAGCCCGGGCACACCCGGGCCTTTTGTGTAACCCGCTGTCGCAACTCCACGGTTGTGCGACAGGTTGGGCAACGAAACGGGTAAGTCTTGCCTGAGTTGCGCTGTTGCCACCACACAAACCGATTTGGGTAATCATCCGGGACGCGGCGGTTATCGCCCTGCGAAGTGCTTTTGTCGTCTTGGGAAGCGTTCGACGTTGGACTGGCACTGCCTGTTTCTGCGGGAATAAAAACGATCGCATTTGATGCGAGAACGAAGACGTGGCCGCACTTGCATCGCCCTTTCTTTCCGAGGTTCTCAGGAGCCACATCGGTATTCGCCCCACAGGCAGGGCACTCAACGCGCATTACAGTGCTCCTTTAATCTTGAGTCGACTCGGGTTCGCATTACCAGCGGCCGCCACTTCCGCTTCGACCAACGTGGCCTGTTATTATTCCTGCAGACCGCAACCTCGTGAGTTGATTCAGCACCGTTTTTCCTGAATCCTCAGGAACTGCTACTTGGCTGTTGTCTTAGGCAACTTCTCTTGGCTGCTTGCCGTTTGGAACCAAGACCACCACTACTTGCTTCAGGTAATCTGTTTAGTGTCTGAAGATGCACTGTCAGTGCTGAAAATGCGGCGAAAGACCTCGGGGCCAAACAGGACAAACAAAATCCCAAAACCAGTAATACCGATTGCTTCAAGGATTTCATCGTTTTTAATATCATTCATCACTCTACCGGCGACCCCAAGCAGTGCGAAAATGCGAAGAATTTCCAGAAAACCGCTGCCGGAGCTTCCTGAACCGCCTTGAGTCGCGTCAGCGGACATGGGCGGTTCATCCCAGCGCTCTCCACATTCCGGACAGAAAGCGCCCACGAGTTCTGGAAGTTGGAATTGGCAATGAGGACACAATCTGTCGGTCATAGAAGATTCCTCCTGCCCGATTCCCCCACTCAATCCGCATGTGCCCGATGCAGAGCCGACGCCAAATCAAACGCCGGGGCCGGCTCCCATGCGGAGGACTGCATCCCCACGCTCTGGCGAGCGTGGCTACGACAGCGTTCGTTCCGCTGGCCTGTCCTACACCAGCTCAGCAATCGGCTTGCCTTGATCAAGCAAGAATTGCGGGCGGCCGTTGTGATCGGTCAGGGTGCGATTCAGGTCGATGCCCAGGACGTGGTACAGCGTCGCCAGAACATCCTGCGTGCCGATCGGGCGGAAGCGGGCTCGTTCCGCGCGGGCGTCAGTCTCACCGACGACTTTGCCCATATTCAGACCGCCGCCGGCAATCAACGCACAACTGGCACTGGGCCAATGTCCGCGACCGTCGGGGGTCACATCGCCAATCCGCGGTTGCCGGCCGAATTCACTCCAGATGACCACGGCGACATCGTCCAGCATACCATGCTCATGCAGATCGGTGATCAGGGCCGTGACCGCCCGGTCATAGATGGGCAGCTTATTACGCAGCATCCCGAAGTTCCCGGCGTGCGTATCCCACCCGTTATCGAAGATCTTTCCGAAAGGATCGCCCAAGAACGGTGACGCGACAGAAACCATCGTCACGCCCGCCTCGACCAGACGCCGGGCACGCAGAAAATTCATCCCAGAGTTACGGCTGTCGAACCCTTCGCCGTAACTTCGGCGAACTCCTTCCGATTCGCGGCTGACATCCAGGGCATCACGGATGGCCGTCGTCGTCAGCATGTCCAGAGCCCGCTGTGTGTACGAGTTCGTCCCGGGGAGATGGCTCGGCAAGCGGTCCAGGCTGGTGACCAGGTTGCGGCGGTCGTTAAAGCGAGCCTTAATGTCGGCGTGCAGCTCGAGATCCTTCCCCACCTCACCGCCCAAGGTCACGGGGCGATGCGCCGCCCCCAGATAGGCCGGTTCTTCGGGATCATCGTACGATCCCAGCAGCTTGTGGCTCGATATGCTGACATACGGGGGAATCGGCCCGTCGATGCCGCGGATCTTGCTCACCACGCTACCAAACGCCGGTCGCCGCACTGGTCCAATCCGCCCCGAAGCTGCCGCGGGAATACCGGTCAGCAGCTCGGTGGGATCATGGTTGCCCTGGGTCCGAATTCCGCGAATGATCGAGAACTTATCGGCGATCTTCGCATGCCCGGGCATCAGTTCGCAGACATCCATCCCCGGCACATTGGTGCGGATGGGATCAAACTCGCCGCGATACTCGGCTGGAGCGAGCGGCTTGAGATCGTACATGTCGATATGGCTGGCACCACCGGGCAGGTAGACCATGATGACCGCCCGCTGCCCCGACTGCCGCCGCACCGATTGTTGATTTACCGGGCTTTCCGCCCGAGCCTGTAACAGATCGGCCATCGTGAGGCCACCCAGACAGAGCGACCCAATGCTCAGACATTCTCGTCGATTCAGTCGAGCGGTGGGACTCCCCGTCCGTGCCAGCAAGTCGAGCATCTTGAGCGCTCCTCCGAGACAAAGCGTCGCCTCCGTCCTCCGTAGCCCGACTCTCTGAGTCGCCGCTTCTGCGAACGCACGACACCCGTCATCTGACGATATCAATACAGACCCGCACAGGCCTGCAAACTACCACAAACACTGTACAGCAAACAGGTTGCCCATTGCAAGCGCCGAATTCGACCACTGTGCGATACGGGCTGAATATGCACGCCAGGCAACCTGGGTAGGTGAGCCGGTACGTAGGGCGAGACACCGAGCACTCAGTCTCACCAGATATTGTCATATCTATCGGCGACGTTTCGCATTACCCATTACGATTGATGGGAGGGCGGGGTACCCAGAGGGTACCCCGCCCTCCCATCAACCAGAATCACGCACATTGAGGGCCGTTTTCAATTCATCCCGCAACCGCCCCACCAACTCGCCGGCAGGCAGAGCACGCACCTGAGGCGCCCCCTGGCCGGCCCACTGGGCCCCATAACCAAACTCTCCGCGAGCCTTCGCGGCAGCATGCAATGCTTTCCCAGCGTCATAAGCAATGGGATACGCAGGGATCGCGGCGGTGGCGATGGAATCCCCAGGGCGGTGAAATGATTCGGCAACGAACGAGCAGGCCGGCCTGAGATGGCAGTGGTCACCCGCGTGTGTTCGGCAGCGGGGCTCTGCAGAGCGGCTCGGTAGCCCGAATCGGCGGCCGACTCGGGGCTCAGAATGAACGCGGTCCCCAGCTGAGCCGCACTGGCTCCCAGGAACAGGCTCGCCGCGATACCGGCTCCATCCATGATGCCGCCGGCAGCGATGACGGGGAGCGGCAGGCGACTCACTAGTAGACGCGTTAATGCCAACGTCCCCAGGCAATCATCCGGGACCTCAGGCTCAAATAGACCGCGATGTCCACCCGCCTCATACCCCTGAGCGATGACGGCATCGAGCCCCGCCTCATGAATCAACCGGGCCTCGGCGAGAGAGGTCGCGGTGGCCAGCAAAAAAATTCCCGCCGCCTTCAAAGCCGCAATGCACTCGCCCGAGGGCAATCCAAAATGAAAACTGACCACAGCCGGCCGTTCCTCCAGCAGTACCACCTGCATCGCATCGTCTGCCAGGAAGCTCGTATAGATCTCGCGCAGGGACCCGGGCGGCTGAGCCCCAAATCGCTCAAAGTGCGGCCTCAGCAATTTCAGCCAGTCACGTTCCTGCTGCATGTCCGCCACCGCCGGCTGGTGGCAGAACACATTCACGTTGAAAGGGCGATCGGTCAGCTCCCGAACCTCCCGGATCTGCTGCCGAGCCCCCTCGGCCTTCACGTTCCCCACACCAATCGACCCGAGCCCCCCCGCATTCGACACGGCCGCAGCCATCTCCGGAGTCGAAATCCCAGCCATCGGA
>JAQGHS010000810.1 GCA_028291605.1 Planctomycetaceae bacterium
GGATTTACCGGCGATGTTCAATTGAGTGTGGAAGGGTTGCCGCCCGGTGTGACCGCCACGTGTGGTCGAATTCTGGCAACCGGAAATGATGGCTGCATCGTACTGCAGACTGCCGCGAATGCGCCGATGGCAGCCAGCAACATTCGGGTGATTGGTACGGCGACCCATCCGCAAGCCGAAGGCCAGCCGCCGCTGACGATCACTCAAGTGGCCAATCCACTGCAGGAAATCTACTTCCCAGGTGGTGGTCGCGGACACTATCCGGTCACGACACATACCGTGTCAGTCGGGGAGCCTCTCGATATCGTTTCGGTGAAGCTGAGTACGACTGACATCACCCTGAAGCCGGGGGAATCGCAGAAGATTGATGTCACGATCGTGCGTGCCGAAGGCTTCACGCAAAATATCACAATCGATGTGATCTATCGGCACCTGGGTTCGATCTTCGGTGACAGCTTGCCCAAGGGTGTGACGCTCGATGAGAAGAACAGTCAGACCCTGTTGACCGGTGGCCAAAGTACGGGGAGTATTGTGCTGGTCGCTGCCAAGGATGCGCCGCCGGTTGAGAAACAGTTGGTTTCGGTGATGGCCAACGTGTCGCTGAATTTCGTGATGAAACTGGCGTATTCAGCGGAACCGCTGACGGTGACCGTGGTCAAGCCGTAGCCTGACTCTCCAGGGTCGGGCGAATTTCTGCCGATCCATCGGCAGTGGTAATTTACGCACTGTTGTTGACACGAACTTGTGACTCGATGATCTGCGAAGATCGCTCGACTCTGGAGAGTCAAGCTACGGTGCGTTGGCTCAATGCTCTTGTTTTGTGTACGATTTGAGCCGTTGGATGTCTCAACTCACGTCACACAACCGGGAGAACAAAATGCGCCATTGGGTCTGCTGTCTGGCTGTTGTACTGTCTGCGAGTCTGTCTGCGTTTGCCGCCCCGCCGAAACCCACTGGCGATGCCATTGTGTCTCCGGATGCCAAGTTGGAATTGCTGTTTACGCGTACGTCGAAGATTAAGGGTGGCCTGACTGAAGGGCCCACGGTTGCTCCCGATGGATCGATCTATTTCTCCGACATTCCATTCGGTGAAGACAAGGGCATGATCTTGCGATTTGACCCTAAGACGAAGAAGACGACCGTCTTCAAAGAAGACAGCAAGAAGTCGAATGGCCTGAAGTTTGACACTCAGGGCCGGTTGAATGCCTGCGAAGGCTCGGACTTCGGTGGTCAGGCTGTGGTTCGATACGACATCAAGACGGGTGTGCGCACGGTGCTGGCTGATAAGTTCGAAGGCAAGAAATTCAATGCTCCGAACGATCTGGTCATCGATCGCGAAGGCCGCATCTATTTTTCCGACCCCAAATACCTGGGCACGGAGAAGCGGGAACTGGAGCATCGGGCCGTTTACCGGGTTGATCCGAATGGCAGCGTGATCGAGATCACCCATGAAGTCGAGAAGCCGAACGGTGTCGCCCTGAGTCCCGATGGCAAGACGTTGTATGTGGCTGATCACAACAACGGGACCGATCGGATTGGCATCGAACCGGTTACCAAGAAGGGGGCGATGAAGGTCTACGCTTTCCCGTTGGGAGCTGACGGCAAGGTCAGTGGTCCCCGCAAGACGTTGTACGATTTCGGAACGCAGAACGGTTGCGATGGTATGACGATTGATTCTCAGGGACATATCTACCTGACCTCGCGCGGTCTGAAGCGACCGGGGGTGCTGGTGCTCAATCCAGAAGGGAAGGAAGTCGCCTTCATTCCTACCGGCGAAACTCAACCCGATGACACGGCGGAACCTGTTGGCGTGCCCAGCAACGTCACGTTTGGAATTGGCGATGAGAGTAAAACTCTGTATATCACCGTAGATAAGAGCCTATATAGGATCGGCCTGAAGACCGAGGGTTTTCGGTTGCCGGCAGCTAAATAAAACACAATGACATAGCGTCTGCTTGCTTGTTTTCAAGCACCGTAAGAGACTGCAGCTTAGTATCTTGCGCCCGGAAATCGGTTTCTAACGGTTATTTAATCGACTATTGAGTGAGAGCTGCGCATCTTGATGGATATAGTAGAGGTCATTGATAAGTTTGACCGGTTTCGGATGGAAGCCAGTCGGGCTGATTTCTAAAAGGGCGCAAAGATGAGATCTTCGAAGTTGTGGATGTGTGGGCTGATCGCTGTTGCAAGCCTCATGAATTTGCCGGCCGCTCAAGCGCAGCAACATCGTGTTAATTCCGGGATGATTCGTCGCTATCAGCAGATGATGCAGGCACAGGCCAAGCAGAATGCTGCGGCGCAGAAGGCCTATATGGAATGGCTCCAGAAGGTCCAAGCGGAAGCCGCAGCGAAGAAGGCGGCTCATATTGCCGACCTGCAACGCAAGAAGGGCGAAGCCGAAGTCGAACGCCAGGCACGGATCGAAAAGAACAAACAACACAACGCGGAACTCGCCGCGAATCCTAAGAAGACTCGAACGTCGGGTAAGACAGCCGACGGGGAGAAGTTTGAGAAGGATCAGGCTGACAAAGTGAAGTCCGATGATACCAAGTCCGGCAAGGCAGAGGACAAGACCGACGCGGACAAGGAAGATCCTGAATCGGGCGAAAAAGAAACGACGGAGAAAGAAACACCCGTGAAGGACCCGGCAGGCAAGAAAAAAGAATTGACTGCAAAATCAGATAAGCCCGCGAAGACAAACACTCCGGTTAAGAAGTAATCCCGCCAGAAACGTTGCGAGCCGACAGTAAAGTTGCCAGAATTCTCCAGGCCCGGCATGACCCATGAGGTGATGCCGGGCCTGTTTTTTTGCGTCGTGTTTCTGCTTGCTGATCAGGCGACTGCCGATTTTGTGTTCAGAAATGGGCTGCCGTAACGCTCGCAACATCCATCGCTGACGGGACTTTCGGCGGTTTGGTGACTCGCTGGACTTGATCTTAATGTGCCAATCCGCTTCAATCCGCGGCAGGCGCGCCTATAATTCCGACGACTGGGCCATACGGCCGAGTTTATGTGGCGACGGAGCTGTCAGCTCACGTGAGACGCTCTTTTCAGAACCTCGTACACACGATTGATCGCTGG
>JAQGHS010000822.1 GCA_028291605.1 Planctomycetaceae bacterium
GAGATCATCAACAAACACAGACTTCAAGTCAGACATTGGAGGCCAGCTTTGGTTCATATGTCCGAGCGTGAAACTTGCGCCAACCTGTGTTCGCTCACTAGTCAGCGTGATCGATCAGACTGCGGCAACCGATCGCACGATCAACAGGTGTTGCAAGCCAGTGATCAATGTGCCTGTGGACAACGACGTACTCTTCACACAATCCCTAGTGAAACAGCAATAGCATCGGTTTGTTTCCACAATCAAGTCCCCTTATGGTACATCCATTGCGAGGTGCATCCGTTATTCCGGACATGTTGCGTCGTTCTATCGCTGACATTATTGTCGGCGACGATGTAAATACCGCGGAGACTTTCAACGGAGATGAGACAATGTTGAATCGTGCAAGGAACTGTGGTGCCGTACTGGCCGTCGTTGCGACTCTGGTGGGGGCCAACCTGGTCAGCGCTCAGGAAGATGCCAAGCCCGCACCCACCGCAGGCCAGGTTTATCGTGCGAAGCAAGTCCTGGGTGCCAAGGTGAATATCGAAGGGGACACCGAAGTCGGCACCGTGGACGATATCGTCCTGGACGATCACGGTAACGTGGACTATCTGATCGTCGTGAACGCCGACAATAAGCTGGTCACCGTACCTTGGGATGCCGCCGCGTTTAACGTCCAGAAGCGTATCGCCACCGTGCGCATCGCACCCAAGGCCTACCAGGCGATCCCGACCTACACTGTCGATCAATACCCCACTTTCTCAACCCCGGCTTACCGTAGCCAGGTCTACAAGTACTACGGAATCACCCCGGGTGCACAACGACGTGCGATCCGTAGCGGCGCCGTGGTCGCACCGTAAAAAATGCGAGAGGGGCCGGCAGTTCGATACAGCCAGTTTGGGGCCGCATTCAACGGCTGTTTCCCACTGCCACAACCCGAGGAGTGAATCCAATCTCATGATTGGACTCACTCCTTTTTTTATTGGCATGACCGTGGGTGGATTCAACTTGATCGTCGTGTCGACGGATACCAGCGCGGCGCCCAGATCGGTTGGAGGTCATTGTGATCGCATACCGCGAGGATTCGGTTCGATCTGAACCAGCTGTGACAGCAACAGGCGGCAACGGGTGACCTGCGAGGCGATTGATCTCCGGAAAAGTAAGAGAGGGCCCAAGACGCTTTCGTCTTGAACCCTCTCTATTTGCCGCGACTGCGTCTACAACGTCATTAACGCCCTAGTTGAGCAAGTAAGAACAGCAATGCCGCGGGGCTATCTGGATTGAGCAGATTCGCGACGTTATACAGCAGTTTGCCAAGTATCTGTCCGTCTCCGGTATGGGCCCCTAGTTGCGCTTCGATATCGCTAGTCTCGACATGCAGACCCATGAGATCCACCATCACAGGCGGCGTGGTGCCGTCTGCTGAATGGACAATGAGGTCGAGCAAGACGGTACTATCGCCCGATGCACCGGCGATTAAGTTCGGAAGCGACAGCGTCTGGAGCGCGGGTGCCAGCGAATCCACCGTCCCGGCTGGCAGGCTCAGTATTGATGCATTCAGCACTCCCACCACTTTGGCCAGCACCTCGTTCAGATTTGCACTGAGCTCCTGTAGTTCCGCAGGGGTCGCATCAAGAGTATCCAGGACGACCGTCAGCAGGTTACCCAACAGCAATCCGTCCCCAGTGGCCGCCGAGGCCGTCACAGTGATGGGGCTCGTGTCGAGCGTCAGGCCAAGCAAATTGAGATCGATGGCCGGCACGGTCACATTGAGTATATCGCCATCCTGCCAGTTCGCCGGGGGAATCTGCGCCGACGGAACTCCCGGCAACTGTTGATCGAGATCTGCCATTAGCTGATCCAGTCGCGTGTTGATGAATGCCAGGTCGAGAGTATCTGGCAACGGTGGATTCAATAAGTCTGTCAGCGCGGTGAGTACATTACCCAGCACGAGCCCGTCACCCGCTTCCGCAGTTATTGTTAAAGTGATTGGGCTGGTATCGACAATTGCTCCCAGCAGATCCAGGTGGACCGGCGCCACAAACAACTGCAGAATTGGCGAGGTTGAGGGCGTCGCTGAGCTGAATGTGCCGCCGAGGACTCCAGACACATTCAAATCAACGGAATTAACTAACGTCACTGCGGAGGACAGGACATTATTCAGAGCGAGGCTCACACCCTCGGTATTAATCAGGGTGGAGACGGCCGTCAAGGTGTTGCCCAATAACCTGCCATCTCCTTCTTGAGCCGAAACAGTGACCGTGATCGGACTGGATTGAATTTTCAAGCCGAGCAAATCCAGATCCAGCGGCGGTATGGTAATCGTCAGCACCTCGGTCGGCGCGGCCACGGTCCCGGGGCCCCTGGTCGGAATCGATGTGTCAGTCGCGGTGCTCGATCCGGTGGCCAGATCGGTGATCAGCGAGATCAACCCCGCGGGCCCACCCGGATTGAGCAGATTGGCGACGTTATACAACAGATTTCCCAGGACTTGCCCGTCACCCGTGGTTGCAGTGAGCTCGGCATCGATATCACTTGTTTCGACATGCAATCCCAGCAGATCCACTGAGACAGGGGGCGTCACCCCATCGCTGGAAGCAATGACCAGGTCGAGAATCGTGACGCTGGCACCGGGAGCTGCCGTCATGAGGTCGGGCAACGCTAGGGTTTGGACGGCAGTCGACAAAGTATCCAAGGCACTGGTGGGCAAAGTGATGGTGGACGCGTTCAATACGCCGACCACTTTCGCCAAAATGTTATTGATATTGCCGTTCAAGTCACGAGTTTGCTCTGGGGTGGCGCCAACCGTGTCTAATGCCAGGGATAGGATATTGCCCAGCAGTAGTCCATCGCCTGTTTGTGCCGATGCGTCGACCGTGATCGGCGTTGTCTGCAGACCCAAGCCGAGCAAATTGAGATCAATGGCCGGCACCGTTAAGTGCAGGATCTGATCATCTTCCAGAAGGGGCGGCGGCACTGTTGCTGCAGGAATGCCCGGGATCTGGGAATTCAAGTCGGACAATAACTGTGATAGTTGAGCGTTCACAAACGCTAGATCGAGGTGATCTGGCAACGGGGGATTAAAGAGATCGGAGAGCGACGTCAGAACATTGCCCAGGACTCGTCCCTGGCCAGCTTCTGCCGAGATCGACAAAGTGATAGGACTCGTATCGACCTGCACACCGAGGAGATCGAGATGTACCGGTGCCACGTTGAGTTGCAGAAGCTGAGTTACACTCGTGGGCGCGGTATCGAACGTGCCCGTTCCAACACCAGCGACATTGAGTTCGATGGAGTTCAGGAGATCGATGGTGGTGCCGAGCACGTTGTTGAGGGCTGCGTTAATCTGGCTGAAGTCAACTAGTCCGGAAACATTCGACAACAGATTGCCCAGCAGGTTACCGTCGCCCAGTTCGGTCCTCACCGAGGCGGTGATTGTGCTGGATTCAATTCGCAGTCCGAGCAGATCCAAGTCCAACGGCTTCAACGTCAGCGTCAACAGGTCGTTCGTCGTCCCGGAATCGACCGGGATCGACTGAAAATCGCCGACGACCGCAACTTCTCCAGAACCACCGAACTGAAACACTCCGGCATCGGCCACCCCGGCCGAAGCCGTTTGTCGCAGCACCCAGTCTCCAGAGTCCGCTCGATAGATGCCGATTCCGTCTGTGCCGTCGCCATTCCAGTCGCCGACGACAGGTGTTTCAATGCCCGCCTGGCCGAACTGAAATTGCAGATCCGCGGCCCCGCCTGCTGCCGTCTGGCGTAGCGCCCATGTATTCGTTGTCGAATCGAAGGTGCCGATCCCATCGATTCCGTCGCCGTTCCAATCGCCAGCCACTGGCAAAGTGTTGGCCGCGCCATAGGAGAACGTCGACGTCGCCGAGCCGCTCGACGCACCCAGGTGCAGTGACCACGTCGCATTGATCGGGTCGAACACGCCGATGTCGTCTGTCCCATTTCCGTCCCAGTCTCCCACGACAGGCAGTGATCCGGGAGTTCCGAATTGGAACACTGTGTCGGGTCCACCGGTGTTGGTGGAATACCGAAGCGTCCAAGTTGAAGTATTGCGGTCGAAGGTCCCGATGTCGTCATGGCCATCGCCGTTCCAATCGCCGACGACTGGTGTTTTCGACGGACCAAATTGTCCGAACTGGAAAGTCCCCGCATCGGGCTCAGTCGCGGAGGCGGTCGAGTTGAGCGCCCAGAGGCCAGTCGTCAAATTGAATGTTCCGATTCCCGCCGCGTCGAGGACCGTCCTCGTTTCGAGGATTTCAGGGATACCAACGAGCTTCAGACCTCGGCGTTGTTTTACCCGACGAGTGCGCAACCAAGACCATACCATTTTCGCACCGTATTTCCTGTAAACAATGAATACCATGTGACAGAAACGAGCAACGGGCGGTTGTCTGAAACAACCGCGTGTTTTTTCGACTCAATGCGTGCAGCAGGCCGCCATACCAATAGCAACGCAGACCGCGTCAGCAGCAAACAGTTGATAGATGTACATAAAAGACCCCAATAATGGGAGCCCAAAAGGGTGGTCCATAATTGGGGAGACCTTAGTGAAAGAGCATTACCACGAGCTGACTTGTGAGCCCGTGCCAAAGTTGCCACCCCGGCCATTTCCAACGATTGCCCGGCTATTGCTGGGCGACCGCTGGAAAGGCCTCGCCGTGACCTCCAGCAGCCACGACCAGGTGGTCAGCAGCGATTACCCATGCCGGTGAGATCGGCCTGATCCCGTCACGGAAGCCTGGATCGTATCGGTCGCAGTCGTTCCATCTGCTACGACCTGGAATTGAACCACGCGAATGCCGCTGTTGGTGCTTGGCCGAGTCTGAATGGCGATCCGCTGTAAGACGGCATTCACACTCGCTTCGGTGGCACTGGAATTAAAGTTGACATGCAGAGCACTGCCTTTCCGATTGCTGCTGGTAATGGTCGCGACCTGAGTGCCGTCCACCAGTACCTTCTTGCCTTTCACTTCCACCGCACCCCCGTGCTTGATAACGACGAGTCGATCCTTTTTGGAATCGACACCCGAAACAAAACTTACGTTCAATTGGGCATTGGCGAAATTCGTCCCCGAGGCCACATTCGTCAGGGTGACGGTGGGATCCAATGGCGTCGGGCTGCTCGGGTTGCTACTGACATCGACGCTCTCGGCCAGGTTGAGATCGAGACTCCCTTGGGTCAGATCAGACACGACGATAGTAAACGTTGCTGGCGTGCTGGTGAGCGACCCGTCTGACGCGGTAAACGTGAACGATGTCGTCCCCACAAATCCCGAATCGGGAGTGAACGTGAACGTGCCGTTCGAATTCACGTTGACTGTGCCGTTCGCCGGCTGGCTGGCTGCAGCAAATGTCAGCGTATCACCTTCGGCATCGGTCGCCAGTGACACCAGCGATCCGTTCAGGGCCGCATTTACCCCGGTCGTTCCGGTGCCATTAATGACCGCGGGGACCGTGTTGGCCGACGCCAGGACATTCACCGTGACCGTTGCATCGCTGCTGTTTAAGGTGCCGTCATTGGCCTTGTACGAGAAAGTCGCGACTCCCGTAACTCCCGCCGTGGGGGTAAACGTGAATGAACCATTCGGATTGTTGAATACAGTCCCGTGCGTTTCCGTAGTGGAGCCTTCCGAGAAGGTCAATGAATCACCATTCGCGTCAGTTCCAGTCAGGGTGCCCGACACCGCAGTGCTAGTCGTGGTCGACACCGTCACGGCATTGACCACGGGCGCGGTATTCGCTGAGGCACTCACATTGATCGTGACGGTCGCATCATTACTGTTGAGGCTGCCGTCATTGGCCTTGTAGGAGAAGGTCGCGGCACCAGTAAAACCTGCCGTCGGTGTAAATGTGAACGAACCATTCGGATTGATGACCACAGTCCCGTGCGTTTCAGCGGTGGAACCTTCGAAGAAGGTCAACGTATCTCCATTGGCGTCGGTTCCAGTCAGAGTTCCAGAGACGGCAGTACTTGTCGTCGTCGACAGCGTCACTGGGTTCACCACGGGTGCCGTGTTCGCTGAGGCACTCACGTTGATCGTGACCGTCGCATCGTTGCTGTTGAGGCTGCCGTCGTTGGCCTTGTAGGAGAAGGTCGCGGTGCCTGTGAAGCCTGCCGTGGGTGTAAACGTAAACGACCCGTTCGGATTGATCACCACAGTTCCGTGGGTTTCAGTCGTCGAGCCTTCAGCGAACGTCAACGTATCTCCATTGGCGTCAGTTCCCGTCAACGTTCCGGAGACCGCGGTATTCGTCGTCGTCGACAGAGTTACCGGATTCACCACCGGTGCGGAATTCGCCGACGCATTGACGTTAATCGTGACCGTGGCGTCGTTGCTGTTCAAGCTACCGTCATTGGCCCTGTACGAGAACGTCGCCACCCCCGTGAAGCCCGCTGTGGGAGTGAAGGTAAAGGCGCCAGTCGGATTGATGGCGACAGTGCCATTCGTTTCCGTGGTGGCACCTTCCGCGAAAGTCAAAGTATCGCCATTCGCATCGGTACCGGTCAGTGTTCCCGAAACTGCGGTATTGGTCGTCGTCGATAGTGTGACCGCACTGACCGTCGGAGCGGCGTTCGTCGTGACGTTCAGAGTCACCGTCGCGGGACTGGCGCTCAATTCATTGTGCGTCGCGTCTTTCGCGAGGTAAGTAAACGAATCACTCCCGCTAAAACCGGTCGTGGGAGTATACGTAAATGTCCCATTGGTATTGAGCGTGAGGCTGCCGTGCGTGACATTATTCTGTAGTACCGCCTCGCTGATCGTGTCACCGTCCGCATCTGTGTCATTCGCGAGCACCGAGGTCGTGGCCGTCAGAGTTGTATTCTGATCAACGGCATAAATGTCATTGACGGCCAGTGGAAGATTCGCCGTCAGCAATGCCCGATCCTCCAAGCCTTCGATACGTGCGACGGAAGCACGTCGACCCTTGCGGCCCTTGGCTGACATGAATTGCAAGACCCAGTGACTCCAATGAAACTTCGCCATGTTGCTCTCCAGCGTTGAGTTGTTTGCCAAGATAATTTCACGACCAACGCACGATTGCCATCGCGTTCGAACTGAGTAGACCCGCTCGCTGAGCGTCTACTGGGGAAAGGTGAGTTACCCAGTTGCCAACAAAGCTGTTGACGGAGCCAGCGACGTTCCAATCAGATCCGGACAGAATGCAAAGTGTTGACCAATCAGCCTCTGAGGGACTGATTGATCGTGCGGCGAAAAAGCAAACAGCGTTCCTCACCCAGATTAAACAACTTGGATAAATATTATTTAATTCTTATGATCGTCAGAATATGTACGATGTGATAATATAAGGTCGCCGATAGCGTCTTTTTAAAGGAACGGATCCAACACTCGTGAAGGCGGGGCCAATGTCGATGTTCGTCAGCCGCTCAGGCTGACAGCTAATCCGCCATTGCGTTAATTTCCCGTTAAGTTCTGTCGCCATTGCGCCTTCTGATCTCGGGGTTACGGCAAAAAATAAAAAATCCCTCTCGGTCGCCGATCGCGATCAGGGACGAACGCGGCCCAGTTCCAGCGACCACAACGATCTCACGCTGGAGAAGTACCTTTCATCAACTCTGAAGTGCTGCGATACAGTCAATTTTGTATGCTCGGAGCTTGGGCAACGCGCTCCGTGAGTCACTAGTACACTGGTACGAGCAAGTCCATTGCGAACTCGCGCACGCGGTGTGTGCTCGGACGGGGCTCGGCTGGCCTAATGCCACCCAATTTGACCGGTATGGCGCAATCCGAGGAGTGAAATGTGATGGCGAGGTATGATTTGCCCCAGCCAGTGTTGATCATGTTAGAGCACGCATTCGTCGCCAGACCCCGCCCTCGAACTGGCCCCGAATTTGATTGGCATGATCGTAGTCCACACGTTGCGAGGAAAGCCCTTCCGAGCTCGGATTGTGGAAACCGAAGGAATACGTCGGTGAACATGATCTCGCGTCACATGCTCCCAAAGGGCTGACCGAGCGAACGAAGATCATGTACGGTCCCGCGGGCCGAGCCTACACGCTCGAGCCGGCATGATACCGCGTCGCGTCGAGGCGAACCCCGCGGACTCGCCGCTCGTGGTGTTGACGATGCAGAAGCTGGCTGTCTCGGGGAGTGACGTCTTCTACGGATTGCACGATTTGCGAAGGGATGACTTGGGCAAAACCTGGGTCGGTCCCCGGGGAGCATGCCGGTCTGAACCGTGTGAGTCCCAAAGCTGGCGCCGAAATTTTCCCGTGCGACTTTACTCCCAAGTGGCATCGCCAGACCGGCAAGTTGCTCGGCACCGGGGCGACGTTCTGGTACGACACCAAAAAGAATTCCATCATTGAACATTCGGAGAGTGAAACCTGCTATTCGGTCCATGATCCAGAACAACGGACGTGGAGCCAGTGGCAGACATTGTCGATGCCTGACAAACCTCGATTTGAATACGATCGAGCGGACACGCAACGCTATGACTTGCGCACCCGGAGCCGACAGCACCCGGAGGACTGCGGGCTGGATGGCCTTGGGTTCCTATGCCAGATGAAACGAACTCGCGGCATTGCTTACCGGATCTCTGGCATAGGGTTTGCCTCTTGCTCGACCAACCACCAGCAATCCATGTCGGACGCCCAGGGAAGGCCTACCGATATCATCCGTTCGATCTTACGCAGAATCTGCGGGCGGAATGCCTGCCCACTGCTGACGCTCTCAGGTAGGTGTCAATAAAAACTATCCGCGTATCACACAGCGCACGAGTACTTCGGGCGGATTCCCAGGTATTTGTGCAGAGGGTGAGCAGAATAATCTCCGCCGAGTTTAACCCGCTTTCACAACTTGAAACCATCCGTCACTCGCGATTCCGATCGCACACTGACTGGTGCCTGTTCGGGCACTCTGGCTGACTTGCGACCGCTTCACTTCCATTTCGAGCTGACGACCAAGTCACCTGACATAGAATTTCGGTACAAGTGAGCCTATGCGCATCGATTTTCCAATAACTCTCAATCGTTCCATCGAGACCGAATCGCCGCACGCCGTGCCTCTGAATGTCGCGGAATCCTATGATGGTACGAATGTCGTTTTTCGCGCGTTGCGTCTGGCGACATGGGGGCCCACACTTTTGAACCTGGGATACTACACATTTGGCGGCAGTCTCTCAGTCCTCAACGTGATGTCCAACATGGAGCTGGCACAGCAAAGGCTGGTGCGAAAGTCCATCGATTTGCTGCAGGTATCGCCAGGAGATCAGGTTCTGGATGTGGCCTGCGGACGCGGCAAAAGTTCGTTCATGGTCCAAGCTCTGCATCCCCAGACAACGGTCATAGGCATCGACCTGCTCGATCGAAATGTGCAAGTGGCCCGCACGCTCTTCGATCAGGTCGGCAGTCTGTCTTACCGGGTCGGCAACGCGATGGACCTCGACTTTCCAGACGCTTCGTTCGACCGGGTGATGTGTCTGGAAGCGGCATTTCACTTCCCCGACCGACAGCGATTCCTCCGCGAATCTGCTCGCGTTCTGCGCCCCGGAGGGCGTCTGGTGATCGTCGATTTCGCCTGGAACAGCGACGCCGAACGGATCCACAGGGACGATCCAGAAACGCGGATTGTCCGCGAGATCTGGCAATGGAGTGACTTCTCATCCATCCCCGAATACGAACGGATGGGTAGGACTGCGGGATTTCGCCTGCTTTCCAGTCGCGATTGGAGTCAACACGTCACTCGCCCCATACAGACTTTGTTTGAACGACTCTCCGCGCTGGGCCGCACGAGTTGGGGGCGGCGGATTCTCGCATGGATCAATCCCCTCTACCGCTCGTTCTCGACACAGGATTGGGAACAGGTCGCGCTTGCCGTTCGGGGACACGAGCATGTTCGCCGCTTCTCGAAATACATGGCGTTCATTTTTGAAAAACGCTGACCTCATCTGTATTCATTGAGATGAAAACCGTAGAGCGGCGACATTTGGCGGTCACGTCGCCTTGCCCGTCATGCGTTAGATGAATGCGAGCCCGCTATGCCTTGGTGGTTGACTGTTGATTGGCACGAACTCTTCGTTCCTTCTGTCCCTATCTTGCAGACGATAATAAGAGGGACCTGCCTCTATCTCGCGGCTTTCTTCATGTTGCGGCTTTTCCGGCGGCAGACAGGCTCGCTGGGGCCAGCTGACTTGCTG
>JAQGHS010000694.1 GCA_028291605.1 Planctomycetaceae bacterium
CCGATCCAGCAATCCATTTAACAGGCGCGAGACCTCGGCATCGTCGGGCAGAGGATACTCCGTCCCGTACTTGGTCTGTTCATTGCGTCCGATTTTGAACGCGCCGAAGCCGATGGTACTGACCCACGGCCCCTGGCTCCCTAGTCGCCGCTGATCCATGTTGACTGCAGTTCCCAAGGTGGCAATGCCAAGACCGGTGCCGGCCAGTTGAGTTCAATTAGCGATTTACGAAACTCCGCCGCTCCGTCCGCATGACTAATGACTCCAAGTTGCTCAATGGCCTGCTGCGCCATGCGCGGTGCCAAGACGAGTTTCGTAGGCCAAATTGTCAGAACATTGTGTTCGTGCAGCAGTTGGACATCGTTAGGTCGCGATCCATCGGCGGTCCGAGCTTCAGCTCGATCGATCCGATACGTCGCCCATTCTAACCCGCCCGACTTCCAACCCGGCAACACGGCGGACAACTCGCGCTGTGCATGGGCGATGAGGGCCGCCGACCCCAGCCGAACCCCGTCCTCAGCTAACTGTCCCCCGATCTGCCAGACCCCTCGTCCCCGGGAATCAATGTCTGAGGTAATTGTCACCCGGGTCTTCGCGCCGTCGATACAGTGCCCGTTGAACTGCGGCAGATCTCCGCGCACCAGCACCATGTGCAAAGGCCGCCGCTGCATGGCATTCGGGGTTAATCCGATCTGCGCTCGCAACTGATCGTTCCCGGCACCGGCCGCCAGTACCACCCGATCGACATGCACCGACAGCTCCCGAGATCCACCGGGTTCACAAAGCAACACAGACGTCACGCGTCCGACCGCATTGACTTGAAACTCCAGTCCCTGCGCGGCGTCGATCTGGTGAATCAGCCCACGGTTGCGCTCTGCCAGCACTCCAGCGAAACTCGTCGTATCAATCACTTCCTCATCGAGCCGAAACACTTGGCCCGGGCATTTGGCGAGCAGTGCGGGTCGCTCGGCATCGGGTAGCGGTACCGGCTTGACCTGCAAGAAGGCCTGCGCTCCGACCATTCCGAGATACGATTGCCACGAATCGCTGCGCCACAAGTAGCAGTGCCGGCTGCGAAAGCGGGTTTGTGACAGATCAGGCTCGACAGCACCAGCCAGCGATTCCCGCCAGCGGGCAGGCATGTCTCGCACGGCCCCCGCCGAGGCCGAAAAAATCCCCTGCAAGACGTACTTGGTGCCGCCGTGCAGGATGCCCTGCGAACCGGTCGTCTGTGTGCCACCGACCGCACCTGACTCGAGCAACAACGCACGCACGCCTTTCCGGCGCAGCTCATCGAGCAACCACAATCCCGCACAGCCACCGCCGAAGATCAAAACATCCGTGTCGATATTCACGTATCAAATCCTGCTGTGCCGCGAACAAGCCAACCGGGAGTATAGCGATCGATCAAATCCACGGCGAGAGTTGCCTATCCTACGAAATCACTTCACAAACCGTCGCAAATCGTCGGCCAATAGCTTCGCCGAGGGATAGCGCACATCGGGGTTTCTCGCGAGTGCCTTCATGATGATCCGTTCGAATTCCGCGGGGATCTCTTTGCACAATTTTCGGGGTGGCGGCAGTTGGGGATTGAGAATCAATTCCGCCAACTGTCGCTGGTCATTGACATCAAATGCCGAGTGTTGAGTCACCAGTTCGTACAACGTCACACCAATCGAATACACGTCGCTCCGCTGATCGGAATGCCCCTCCAATCGCTCGGGAGCCATATAGCGCAGCGTTCCCGTGTGAAACTCTGTCACAGGGGTCACCGTGGAATCGGGCAGGTAGCTGCCGCCAAAATCGGTGATGACAACGCGTCCCTCCAGGTTTAGCAACAGATTCGCCGGCTTGATGTCCTGGTGCAGCACGCCATGCTCATGGGCATGCGATATCCCCGAGGCGACCTGGATCCCAATCTTGGCAAACACCGTCCAGGAGTGGCGAGTCAACTTGCGGTTGGGAGGTGCCACGGCCGCGCGGAGTGTGTCGGCAACACTGACATCCCCACCCCCCGCCCGCTGAATCATGCTGGTACAAATCGGAGTGGGAGAGCTACGCAGTTGGCGAATCACCCAATCCAGACTCACGCCCCGTACGAGTTGCATCACGTAGAAGTAGTAGCCGTCATGCTCGCCAAACGAATAAATCGGCACGATGTTCTGGTGTTTTAGACGCGCAATCGTGACCGCTTCACGCTGAAAACGCTCCTTGGATTGCAATCGGTTGGCGAAGAATCGAGTCGGCAACAGCTTGATGGCGACTGTGCGTTCCATGGAGGCCTGGACGGCCTCGAAGACGAGCCCCATGCCACCGCGCCCGATCTCACGGACCAGGGTGCACTCGCCAAGTTGCCGGAGAGGAAATTCCGCGGGAAAATTCTGACGCACGAAATCGGCATCCTGCGCGACTTTGCACTTTTCCAGCCCCTCAATGATCGGAAAGAGTTCCTCGATCTCCTCGGCCAGATGCGGGTAGCGGCGAACGTATTTCGCAATCTCGGGGGAGTTTCCCGCTCGGACTTCACTCGTGAAGCGTTCTAACAGAACATCCAACGTCATGCGCTGAGGTGAGCTGGGGGGGGTATCCATGAGCGTTACAGAAGTTCAATGTCGACGTAGCCGAAGTCGCCAAGACTTCGGGAGATTTCACCAAAACGGCCAGAACTCTTGGCGAGTTCTGCTACGGAATGAAATCACTTCTTGCGAAGCAACTGAGTCTGCAATCCTGGGATCAGTTCCAAGACCCCCTTGAGTCGTTGCAATGCCCGGATATAGCGTTTGCTCGCCGCCGCGACCGACAAGTTCAGCGCCATCGCGGTTTCGGCATTCGACAACTCTTCAAAGTGCCGCAGCGCCAGGACTTCGCGGTCGATATCATCCAATTCCTGCAGCGCAACTTCCAATTGACGCGCCAGTTCGGCCTGCATGAAGGCCGCACTCGGACTGGTCACCTGGCCCGAGAGCTGAAATACCAGAGAGGACGTCGTCGAATCGGGACTCCAACCGCCGTTGAGCGATCGTTCCTTGCCGGCACTTCTCTTTTCCGCTCCGAGATGCCGGCGCTGCAATTCGATCAGGGTTTGCGTGAGAATCATGCGAAACCAGATGAAACCGGCCGGTGACGCGGTGTCCGGAAAATATTCCATCCGCGCGACCGCTCGCAGCCAGAAATCCTGCAGGACGTCGTCGGGATCCACCCGTCCCCGCAGTTGCGGATGCAAACGCAGATTGATAAACCGCCACAGCCGGGGCCGGAATAATAAAAATAAATCCGCAAACGCCTGCTGATCGCCGGTTTTGATCCGACGCACCAGTTCGTTCGCAGCATCAGGGGGCACAAATTCGGTCGAGTCTTCTTTTTCGGCCATACGCGGATTCACAACGGAAATAGAACTCACGACAAGGACCTCACATCATATAACCGAATCGAGTCAATTCCCAATCACTGTTGAACGCGGAAGACGTCATTCGCCTTCAGGACCGTGATGTCGTGACGAGCATTCGGTGTCTTGAATTCAATATGGCAATCATACGGGACGCCGACAGCGGCGTCTTCAGGAATATTGACCATCGCCGTGATAACGAGGCCCTTCCGGGCGATCTTCTGGGCCTCGAAGGGGCCGATCTGGACCCACGCCGGTTCCCCGTCTGGCAGTCCACGCCGCGTTCCTGACGGATTCAATTCGATCCGCAACGTCAGCGACTGCCCCGGCTTCGCGGTCGCCGGTTTCACTGAGAGAATGCCGTCTCCGATGTGACTGACCCCCGAGGCATTGTTCCGAATGGCCCCGGTTCCAGCACGCGCCAACCCACGATTGTTGGACGTCTCCACCACTCCCGCGTAGCCACCCAGAATGTAGGGAAAGCGGCCAGGCGTCACGTGGTAATGGTAACCTCGTTCGGGATCGGAGTGCCCGTTGCAATCATCCAGGGCAGACTTCCCCTTGAGATCCTTTGCCATCACTTTGGCCGATTCATAGGGACCATACAAAGGGAACCCGTCGAACGCGAATCCAATGACCGGCGAATGCTGCAGGCCGTCGTCCTTGAAAGGCGACTTCACGCAGCTCGGATATTTGTGATAGTGATAGACTCCGCGCTGTTCCGGATGGCCGCAGCAGGAATCGAGCCAGACTTCGGAGTACCCCTCAACAGCGTTCATCCCCCCCATTTCAAACGGGTTGAAAAACACGACGCCGTTTAACGCCATGCCGATGGGCCCCATGGGAACCCGGGTTACTTCTGTGCTCAGCTTCGGCTCCAGCGGATAACGAAAGCGAAATGACTGGACGCGGATTGTATTGGGGTTACCGCTGTTGGGAAAATTCGCGGTGGGATGATTGGGGAATCCCTGGCTCTCGACAATCAGGAATTTCTCATCGTGACTTACCCGAACTTCATCGATTCCGTCCTTGTTCGAATCGCTCATGTGATACGAAAACAGATCGACGAATCGCTGACCGTCACGATAGAAGTAGACCGGACGCGCCCCGGCTTTCAGATACCAACGCCCCCCGATC
>JAQGHS010000840.1 GCA_028291605.1 Planctomycetaceae bacterium
CGATTGTTTGCAGAAGAGAACGACCGTTGTTGGGTGATGATCGGAGCGCTGATCCTGGGGGCAGTGGCCAGTCCCTGAATCACCGGTTGTCGCGTGGTTTGAGTCCGTGGAACTCGTGGTGTTTCCAGGGGTGGCGCCACGCGAACGGGTTCGAATTTCATTTCACCAATGGTGAAGGGGGCGGCGACTGTCACGGGTTTCGCGACCGGGAGACGATTAGCGCCGGGCCGTGATGTGGCAAACACGTCGCGGCCGGCTGTCACTTCGACTTCTGCCTCGCGTCGAGACCACGGCCAGATCTTGGACGCAGCCGTTTCCCGTGTGTGCAGGATGACGGCTTCCGGCCCAAACTCGCGGCGCACGACATCCATGGCGGCTTGCATCGTGGGTGCTCGAAATGTTCTGACTTCAGTCATGGCTTCGCGGCTTCCTAGGGCAGGGGAAGAAGCTGGGTGGGATTAGCGGCTGCTGACGAGCGGAGCATCCTGAATCGCGTGCAGGGAGACGCGACCGTGGATCAGGATTTTCGTATCGGGCGTGATTTCGGATAGGCTGAGGACAGTGGCGGCGGGACTGGTCGTCGAGATCAATTGTCGCAAGCAGGCTCGCAACGGTGGGCTGCACAGGACGACCGGTGCATGACCGGGCATCGTGAGGTGGGACAGTTCAAAGTCGATCGCTTGTTGGACGGCTTCGATGGTATGCGGCGTCAGCAGCAGCGTGATCTGGTCACCATGCTGAGCAGACAGGCTTTGCAATAACAATTCTTCCAGTTCAGACTCCAGGGTAACGACCCGTAAATTGCCTTGGGAATCTCGAAACTGCTGGCAGATCGTGCGACGCAAACCGACTCGCACACATTCGGTAAGGCGGCCGATATCCTGCGTGCGCCCCGCCTGGCTGGCGAGCGTTTCGAGGATCGTTTCCAGATTGCGAATAGTGACGCGTTCGCGGAGTAGATTGATCAAGATCTGATGGACCTGAGCGACCTTCATCGTCCCGGGGATCAAATCTTCTACGACTCGCGGGCTGTGTTTCTTCAGTCGTTCGAGCAACTGGTGGACTTGTTGTTGCGACAGCAGTTCATCACTATGGCGGCGGATGACTTCCGTGAGGTGCGTCACCACGACCGGTGCGGCCTCAACCACGTGATAGCCCAGTTGGATGGCATGTTCCCGATCGGTCGGTTCAATCCAGACTGCAGGTCGCTGGAACGCAGGATCGACACCCGGGATTCCGGGGAGATCTCCCGACACGGAATCGGTATTGATGGCGAGACAACGCTCGGCGTAGGCATCGCCCGTCGCGATCGGAATGCCGTGCAGCTTGATGCGGTATTGATGTGGTTTCAGTCGCAGATTGTCGCTGATCCGTACGCTGGGCAGGATCAGTCCCAATTCTTGCGCCAATTTTTGACGGATGCGATTGATGCGATTCAGCAGATCGCCGCTGGGGGTGGCATCGGTCAGCCGAATCAGACCATAGCCGATTTCCAGTTCGAGCGGATGGACCGTGAGCTGGTCTTCAAACTTGTTTTCGACTGAGGTAGGAACAACGGCGTTCTGTGTCTGTAGGGCCTGTTCAGCAGCGTTGGTACGCGATTGCGACCAGGCCAATACGCCACAGACCGCAGCCAGAAACAGCAGGGGAGCGGCTGGCAATCCAGTGAACGACAGGCCGACCAGGAAGCAGGCGGAGACCGCGAGGGCTTCGGGATGTCGGAACAGTTGGCTGACGATATCCTGCGGCAGGTCGCTGTCGGTGGAACTGCGAGTCACGATCAATCCAGCAGCCAGAGAGATCAAGAACGCCGGAACCTGCGACACCAGGCCATCGCCAATCGTCAGCTTCGTGAAGACTTCCAATGCCTGACCGACCGGCATCCCGTGCTGGAAGATGCCGATGAACAGACCACCGCCGATGTTGATGACCGTAATCAGCAACCCGGCAATGGCGTCGCCGCGGACGAATTTGCTGGCTCCGTCCATCGCTCCGTAGAAGTCAGCCTGTTGCGACACTTCGTCGCGGCGGGCTCGGGCTTGTTCGAGGGTAATCAGGCCCGAATTCAAATCGGCATCAATGGCCATTTGGCGGCCGGGCATGCCGTCGAGTGCAAAACGGGCAGCCACTTCACTGATGCGGGTGGCTCCCTTTGTAATGACGAGGAACTGGATCGCCAGAATGATCGCGAAGATGATCAATCCAATGACAATTTGTCCGCCCGCCACGAATTCGCCGAAGGCCCGAATGACACCGCCCGCGGCCAGTTCGCCGTCAATGGCTCCCCGGGAAAGCACCAGTCGCGTCGAGGCGACATTCAGCACCAGGCGGGACAACGTCGTGGCGAGCAAAATCGCAGGGAAGACACTGAATTCCAGCGGCCGTCGCACGTAGATGGTGGTGAGGAGAATCAGCACCGCAACGGTGATATTCGCCGCCAGCAGAAGGTCGAGCAACATGGCCGGCAACGGCGCAATGATCACCAGCACGGACGCACACAGCAGCATGGGGAATAAAAATCCCAGGCTGGCGGTGGTCGAACGGCGCGCAGTGATCGAAGCCGCTGGCGGCATGGAGGGGCCTCCGCGATGTAGGGGAATAGGTTTTTGGGGGGGAGTGCGGACGAGATGTGGCAGACAAGACATGAAAAGCGGTGAGGTGCGGAGATGTATCCGAAGTTTTTTTTTGTGTCCAGAGCAATTGTGAAGAGTTTCGAGGCCGAAATGCCGACAAGGGGCGGCAATTCTTAAAATAGCGTGCAAAACCGACTACCCAGGCGAGCCAGGGGCTTACGCAACCGGGCTCGCCTAAATCACTATTGAGACTCTTTTGACAGGATTGGCTATTATAGAGAAGTTGGAGAACGCAGCCCGGCTGCGGATCTGGCCTCACAAAGAAGGTTCCTCTCGATATGCCCAGCGCCACCCCCGCGAAATCTGTTTGTCCTCTCGATTGTCCCGATACCTGTTCCATGGTGGTGACGGTGGACGGCGATCGCGCAACGGCACTTGGCGGGAATCCTGAGAACTCCTATACCCGCGGCTTCTTGTGTCACAAGGTGTCGCACTATCTCGATATCGTTTACCACAAGGACCGTCTGCAGCATCCGCTGCGGCGTGTCGGTCCCAAGGGGGCAGGGCGGTTCGAGCGGATATCGTGGGATGAAGCGCTAAACGAGATCGCAACCCGCTTCCAGTCCATTTCGAGCGGCCCACATGGTCCGCAGGCCATTTTGCCTTACAGCTATTGTGGCACAATGGGCAAGATCCAGTCGCAGGGGATGGACCGGCGGTTTTTCAATCGTTTGGGAGCTTCCCAGCTCGATCGGACGATTTGTGCGACCGCGGGGGCTTTGGGCTATTCGTATACGATCGGGCATCGGATTGGGACTCAGGCCGAGGCGTTCGCCGAAAGCCGCTACATCATTAATTGGGGATCGAATACCGCAGTCACCAATTCTCACCTGTGGACGTATATGGTGGCGGCCCGCAAGGCCGGGGCGAAGATCGTCACGATCGATCCGTATCGCTGTGTGACCGCCGCTCGTAGTGATTGGCATCTGGCGCCGCGAGTCGGGACGGATGCGGCGTTGGCCCTGGGGCTGATGCACGTCATCTTTCGAGATGGCCTGTTCGACAGCGACTATCTTGAGCAGCATTGCCTGGGTAGCGCAGCGCTGCGAGAACGGGTGGCTGAGGAATACGGTCTCGATCGAGTCAGCCGCGTCACGGGATTGCCGGCCGCCGATATTGAGCGACTGGCTCATGAGTATGCCCAGACTTCACCGGCGGCGATCCGTGTCAATTATGGCATGCAGCGGCATCGAGGCGGCGGCATGGCCGTGCGGACAATCGCCTGTCTGCCGGCGATTGTGGGCGCTTGGCGGCACTGGGCGGGCGGCATCCTGCTCTCCACGAGCGGTCTCTATCCGTTGAACTCGCACGGCTTGGAGCGGCCTGATTTGACTCCGCCGCGCACGCGGACCATCAACATGGTGCAACTGGCTGAAGCGCTAGAAGGCCAACTGCCAGGTCCGCCGGTACAGGCCTTGTACGTTTACAATTGCAATCCGGCGGCGGTGGCCCCGGATCAACAGCGGGTATTAGAAGGACTGCGGCGAGAGGATCTGTTTACGGTCGTGCATGATCTGTTGCCGACCGATACTGTCGACTATGCCGACATCGTGCTGCCCGCCACGTCGCAGTTGGAACACTTCGATCTGCATACGTCGTATGGTCACAATTGGGTGCAGGTCAATCAACCTGTCATCCCTCCCTATGCAGAGTCTCGGTGCAACAGCCAGGTCTTCCGCGATCTGGCCGGGCGATTGGGATTTGAGTCGGAGATTTTTGACCTCAGCGACCAGCAGCTCGCCCAGGTGGCATTGTGGGAAGGATCAGAACCCGCCCCGCCCGAGCTCCAGGGGATCACTGTCGCCAAGTTGATGTCAGACGGACCACAACGCTTGAACCTCCCTGAACGGCATACGCCATTCGCTGAAGGCCGGTTTCCCACACCCAGTGGCAAGTGCGAGTTCTTCAGCCAGCGGATGGCCGACGCCGGTCTCGATCCGCTGCCCACTTGGACTCCCCCTGCGGAAAGCGTTGACGCCATGCCCGAGATCGCGTCGTTCTACCCGTTGCAGTTAATCTCACCCCCATCGCCTCATTTTCTCAACTCGACGTTTGTCGCGGTGGATGCGTTGCGGGCCTCGGCCGGACAGCCGGAAGTTGAGATTCATCCTGCGGACGCCGCTGCGCGAGACATCCAATCGGGCCAGCAATTGCGGATTTTCAACTCTCGGGGTGAGTTTCTGGCTCAAGCCAAAGTGACCGACGCGGTCCGCGAAGGGGTGGTGATGGCTCCGAGTATCTGGTGGAACAAGTATTCTCCCGGCGGCAGCAATGTGAATTCCACCACGCCGACAACTTTGTCGGACATGGGGGGCGGAGCGACGTTTTTTGATAATCTGGTTGAGGTCGAGATCGCGCAATCAGTCGCGACTGGCGATGACATTGCCAGCGAGGACGTTATCCTAGATCAAACTGCGAAATTGATGACACGGGTGAGCCGGGTGGGCTGAGCCTCCGGGGGTTTTGATACAGAGATCGTGTTCGATTCCGGAGTCCAACATGTGTGATCTCCTGATGCGACAACTGAGATTGAGTACCTGCGTCTTCATGGCCGCCGCGATCTGTGGTTGCGGTCCGGCGGTCGTCGTTCCGAAGCCCACACCCGCGCCATTTACCACCGTGAAAAATGACGGCATCATTCATGAGATCTATCGCGGAGTGACACTTGACGAGTTCACGCCCACGCTGCCGAGCGGGTCGCTGGATTCGATTGATTTTGACATGACAATCCCGAATTATGCGATCGTGCTGGTCACCGCGAGTGCGACGAAACTCGACGCCTCTGTCGAATTCACGACAACGTTTTTCGTCGCGCATCATCCGGCAACCGTCAAAACGTGGTCGGTCGTTCCGGGCAATCACGGAGAGATCGTTCGCGGATTGTTCGTCGTCGCCAATGAAATCACGTCGGCCACCACCACTCGCTCAACCACCGCTACGGACGTCGAAAATGATAACCAACGAGCGTCGGCCGGCACTTGAGCGATCCCACGTTCCCTATTGGAGCATCTCTCTGCGAGCATGCTCGCTCCAGAAAGCGAATCCCTAGATCTTATGTCGATCGAATTTTCCGACGTTGAACGTGCCGCTGCGAAACCATTGCTGACCGTCGCCTTGCGTGAGGATCTGGGCCGCGAGGGGGACATCACCACTCAGGCATTTTTAACACCCGGTGAGGTGGGCACGGTGCGGATCGTATCGCGGCAAACGGGAGTGCTAGCTGGATTGCCTTTGGCCGAAACGGTCTGGAAACTGCTCAATCCGGACGTCCAGGTCAAATGCCTGTTGCCGGATGGATCGCCTGTCAGTCCCGGCAGTATGATTGCGGAAGTGACCGGATCGGTGCCCATCCTCTTGGCGGGAGAACGCGCCGCGTTGAACTTCATGACTCACCTGAGCGGCATCGCGTCACTGACCGCCAAGTTCGTCGCGGCGGTGGCCGGGACGCGCGCGAAGATCCTCGACACGCGCAAGACCCTTCCCGGTTGGCGGATCCTCGCGAAGTACGCCGTGCGCGCGGGCGGGGGCTGCAATCACCGGATGGGCTTGTTTGATGCGGTCCTGATCAAGGACAACCATCTGGCTGCGTGGAAGGCAGCAGGGGCTGATCACACTGTGGCCTCGGCTGTGTTGGCCGCTCGTGCGAAAGTGGCAGCGGGAATTGTGGTGGAAGTCGAAGTCGACTCGCTGGAACAACTGCGCGATGCGCTGACGGCTCAGCCGGATATCGTGTTGCTCGACAACATGGGACCCGACCTGTTACGAGAAGCGGTGGCCATCCGGAACAGCCAGGCCCCGCACGTGCAGCTCGAAGCGTCCGGAGGCATCAATCTCGCCAACGTCGCAGACATCGCGGCAACAGGTATCGAACGCATTAGCGTCGGGGCGTTGACTCATTCCGCACCGGCCTTGGATTTGGGATTGGATTGGTAACGCAGTTCGTAGGACGGGTCTCCCGGCCCTTACGAGGAAGGCAAATGGCGTTCAACCTGTGAGTGGAATGGCGCTAGCCACCGTTCTTCGTTGCGACGTCAATCCGAAAAAACCGGCGTCTAGCGCCGTGCCGCTCACGATCAATCGAATAACGAATCTCCCTTGGTATCAAACCTGATGGCTCAGAGCTCCGAAGAGGATTTCAACCCGTTTGCCGCTCCGGAATCGGACTTGGCTCCGGAGGATTTCGGCGAACCGGAACCTGGGCCTCAATACGCCGGATTTCATTTGCGGTTCATTGCCGAGTTCATCGACGGAGTCATCGTGCGGATCGTCTTGTTTGTGAGTGGTCTCATCTTCATGGGGGGCATCAGTGAGATTGACAAGGTTATCAACACTCCGGGAACGCTATTCATCATTTTCTGCATGATGTTTGTGTGGCTGTATTATGCTCTTCAGGAGAGTTCGGCGGCGCAGGCAACTTTCGGCAAACGGTTGCTGGGAATGCGCGTGCTGGATTTGTCTGGGCAAAGGATCACATTTGCTCGAGCCACCGCACGTTGTTTCGGCAAAATCGTTTCCTATGTCCCTCCCGCCTGCTTCGTGCAACTTTTCACCAAACGCAGGCAAGCCTTGCATGACATCCTGGCGGGCACGATCGTAGTGAAGGGCAAATGACGCTTGGTTTAAAGATTTCAGTGTCATGCGGGGCATGACCAAATCACCCGGAACGCGTTAGCGTCCGGTTCCTAAAGTGGGATAGGCTTCCAGCGGCTGATTGGCCCAATTTATTTCGATTCGTCGCATAGACGGATTGAGATCCGTCATCCGAATGTGTTAGAATAGGTTGACCCTGCCGGGCGACTGCAATAGTCGCAAATTGGATGAGTTACGAGAGTTAGTTTGATTCCCGCCTTAGATTTTCCAGTCGATTGACTCAAATCGTCGATAAGCACTGAAAATCCCCGTTTTTCCGCTGGATCTCCGTGATGACTGAACCGCAAAAGCGTTGCCCCGGGCCCGTTTCTCGCCGCAGTTTGTTGCAGGCGGGTGCCTTGGGTATGGCTGGTTTCGGGCTCTCCGACCTGTTCCGGTTGCGAGCTCAAGCTGCGCCGAGCAAGGTGGATTCGGACACGTCGGTGATCTTCGTCTGGCTGCCGGGTGGTCCTCCTCACATGGAGATGTACGACCTGAAGCCCCAGGCTCCGTCCGATTACCGCGGCGAGTTTCGGCCGATTCCGAGCGTCGTTCCCGGAATGGAGTTGAGCGAACATTTTCCGCGGCACGCCAAGTTCGCAGACAAGTTTAATATCATCCGCTCGGTGGCTCACCAGTACGCCGGCCACGGCGACGGCATGAAGCATTTTCTCACCGGCAAAGCGCCGGGTGATCCGGGCAATTTCATCACGATTCACCCGATGGTTGGATCGACGGTGGCCAAGGTGCGAGAAGGCCGGAACAACGGTATCCCGAATTACGTTCAGGAAGCCGACGCGGGTCGGGAGAATGTCGATACCTACGGCTTCGGTGCCGCCTATCTGGGGGCCAATCATCGTCCCTTCTCAGTCGTCGGCGATCCCAACGCCCCGAAGTTCCAGGTGCAGAACCTTTCGCTCGCCCGCGAGATGGAAGGCCGTCTGGATGACCGCGTGGCACTCCTTTCGGGGCTGGATCGGATCCGCCGCGACGTCGATGCTCGCGGGAGTATGGTTGCTCTGGATGAATTCAATCGACGGGCGCTGACCTTGCTGACCAGCGATAAGGCGCGCAATGCGTTCGACTTGTCGCAGGAACCGGACCCCCTTCGCGACCGGTACGGCCGGCATCCGTGGGGACAACGGGCCCTGATGGCTCGGCGCCTGGTCGAGGCGGGCGTGAGTTTCGTCACCGTGGTGATGGAAAACCCCATTCCTCCCGGTCAAGTTTCGCCGAAGGAAGTTTCGTACAACTGGGATTCTCACGCGGTGAATTGTCATTTGTATAACGACTCATTGCTGCGGTTCCCGATTTACGAGCGGGCGATCATGTCGCTGATTCAAGATATCTATGATCGCGGGTTGGATAAAAAAGTCATGCTCGTCGTCAGCGGCGAGTTCGGCCGAACACCAAGGATCACCCCGGCGATCGGCACGGCGACTGGGTATATGCAGCCCGGCCGAGATCACTGGCCGCAGTCGATGTCGATGCTGGTCTCAGGCGGCGGCATGCGGACCGGTCAGGTCATTGGTTCCACGAATTCCAAGGGCGAACATCCCAAGGATCGCCCGCTGACCCCCAACGACCTGTGGGCGACGGTCTTCCGCCATCTGGGGATCGACCATCACCATACATCATTCCCCGACTTCAGCGGCCGTCCGATTCCGATTCTGCCGTTTGGCGAGCCGATTGCCGAGTTGTTGTGATTTGTCCTTGGTCCTTCGTCCGTTGTCCTTTGTAAGGAATTGACGGCGCTGGGCTGTGGGAGCTCTCTATGCCTGACGCTGATCCGCGACCATCACTTGGGCGATCTCGCTGGGGCTGGTGGCTCGTTGGGATGGTCTGTCTGGTGCTTGGCCTGGGCCTGCTGCGGTTGGCCTATCCCATGTATCGGCAGCAGCAAATTGTAGCTGAGCTTCTAGTGAGAGGTTTCAAGGTTGATAGATTCCCGTACTTTGACCACGCCTGGCCAGAATGGATGACGAAGCGGACCGATCAGCTTGTTATTCAGGGTGCTAGCGTCACCATGATCGATCATGAATCCGGCGATAGTGACGATCTGCAGCTGGCGTCCGAGCTGTTGGCACTGACCTACAACGATTCATCGCATCCGCCATCGAGCGATCTCATGCTGGTTAATGTCCAGGCGACGGATGCGGGATGGGCGCATTTAAGTGGGGCTCGTAGTCTTCGCCACTTGCGAGTGGTGAATTCGACGATTACGGAAGCCAATCTGGCGTGTGTAGACAAGTTGCCCCTGTTGTCTCTGATGCTCAGAGATACGTCGGTTACCGACTCTGACTTGGCAGGTTTGCAATCTCTCACCACGTTGACCTATTTAGACCTGAGTCAAAACCGCATTACTGACGAAGGTCTGGTGCATCTCGAGACTCTCACCGCCCTGGAAGAACTCCTTCTGGACGATACGCTGATCACCGCGAGGGGCTTGACACATTTACTGAAGTTGACGCGGTTAAGAGAATTAAGACTCGCAGGTAGCAAAGTTTCGGATGCCGCCGTGCCCATCTTGAAACGACTGACGATGCTGAAGACCCTCGCGTTGGATCGCACTCGCGTTACCAGGAAGGGATATGCCGAAGTGCAAGCCGCGTTGCCTGACGTGGATGTCAGTTGGTAGCGAACTGGATGGAATGTGGATTTGTCCTTGGTCCTTCGTCCATTGTTGGGAATTGGCGGCTGTTAGGTTATCCGAGGGGTTGCTCAAGTGCGTGGGCTTTCCCGGCGAGATATTCTCGATACGTGTCGGATGATGTGGTATCTTCAATCCAATTCGTGACCACACTCGCGATAAGGGCTGGCCAATGTCCGAACCTGAAGTCCCGAAACTACGCGGGCGATCTCGTTGGGAGATCGGCTTGGTGGGCATGCTCGCTCTGGGACTTCTGATGTTGGGGTTGATGCGGCTGGCTTATCCCGCATTTCGGCAGCGGCAGATTATTGCTCAACTGGCAAAGGGGGGACTCAAAGTTGATACGGATCCGCTTTTTATTCGCTGGTGCCCCGCATGGTTGAATAGCACCGTTGACGAATTCTTGATTGAAAAAGCGAGTCTTGAAGATATCTGGGGGACCTGCACCGACAGTGATCTCGCATTGATGAGCGAGCTCATTGGCTGGACCTATGATGATCTGGATGGTGAACCGTCCTGCGTGATTCATCTTGAGAACTCGAAGGTGACGGATGAGGGGTTATCAGTTCTTCGAGAGCTTCGCAACCTGAGTGGGCTGTGGGTGCAGGCAAAAGGTGTCACGGATGCAGGCATCGCACATCTCAGTGGGTTGTCACTTTTTCACCTGAACTTAACCGGGACGTCAGTGACCGATGCGGGATTGGATCATTTGAAGTCCATGACGTCGCTCGGTTATTTGGACTTAAGCGAAACTCGCATTACCGACGCCGGCCTGGTGCATCTGACGGGCCTGTCCGCACTCGAGTCGCTGAATCTGAATGATACCCGCATCACGGCTGCCGGGTTGCCATACCTGGCGACGCTCAAGAATTTGAAATATCTGCATCTCGGAGGTACGCGAGTTCGTGATGACAGTATCCCTGAGCTGATACGAATGACGAATTTAGATTCCTTGGATCTATCGCGGACCGAAATCTCAGCCGCCGGAATCGGCAAAGTGAAAGCCGTATTGATCCATACCATTGTTTTCTGGTAGTGAACCGCATGCGGCATCAACGTAAGTACGCCCGACGCTGATCCTTCTTGCGACTTACGATTTGAGTGCCGCTCGAGTCCTTGCCACCAGTTGGTTATCCGGCCCACTTGAACCTCTTAAATTGAACACACTGGCTGCCAGGTAGCGGTCTCGCCACTCGGGCGACACGTGTTGGAAATCCTCGAAGGCGGCGGAGCTGAATTTGTAGTCGTGCGCGTTGGTCCCCTTGAGGAATACCAGCACGCGGGCGGCGTCGATCAACTCTTTGGGCTGAGGATGTTCTTTCACATAGGCCAACACCTTGCGAGCGGCCCGGAGGCGATCGCCACTGACATCGTTGAAGATTTCTCCGATGGCTTCCGCTCCAGTGTGTTCCAGGGCTGCAGGTTCCATAGTATCCAGTCGTGTGTCGGCGAGCTTCCCGCGGGAGGCCATCGCTTGCCGGAAGAGGGGGACGAAGGCCGCGTTCTGCAGTAACAACATGCGCCGGGTGGAGTCCTGATCGCTCTCCTGGCTGGCATAGCGGAAGGCGTTGGATGAGGTCACCGCGTGGATTGGGACAATGCCCGGTTGGCGAGCGAGTAATTCGCCAGAGCCTACCATCAAGCCATCCCAGATTGATTGTGGTGCGATTCCAGAGTTCACTAATTCGACCACTTTGCGGCAGGCGTCCTCGTCGGATCCTTGGCGTAAGGTCGCCAGCAAGTCCGTTGTCGCGGCCGAATCGATCTTTCCGGTTTGCCAATCGGGACGCAGCTTGGCGGCCAGTTCCAGATTGCGTTTCCACGGTTGATCAGCCGGGGCGTTGCCCTGGGAAGGGTTGCCTCCTTCATGCTGCAACAGCGCATACGCGAGTGAGCGCAGGACAGGTTCGGCATGTTGCCAGCCGATGACTTCCAGCGTGCGCCGGCTGTTGGCGACATAGATGGCCTTGTGGCCGATGTCACGGAAATCACGGGCTCCGTAACGGAAGAGCAATTCGAAGACTTCATCGATGCCGGAGGTCCGTGCCAAACCGGCTGCGGCGACATCGGCCGCAGCTTCGTCCCAGTTGTCCATCGCGTCGATGAAGGCCTGCCGGGCCTTTTCCGCGGGCGGGATCTTGCCGCTGATGACCGCGGGCATCGTCCAGTGGCGTTCGCGGTCATCGGCTGCCTGCGACTCCTTGAATTGATCGAGTGCCCAGAAGATTGGTAGCCAGCGGTGTTCGTCGGCGGATGAGATGCTGGCCAGGTGGGCCGAATTCACGACCAGCACCGCGTGGAACTTGAATCCGACATTGGGCCGCGGCTCCACGTTGCGAATGCCGGCCAGCAAGAGTGCCGTCAAAACCTCACGATAGCTGAGTCCCCCACGAATCCGCTCGGCCACTTTTTCCAATAGTTGTTCGCGCGGGGTTTCTTCAAGAAGTCTCACTATGGGCTCAATTTCCGCATCGAACCGCACCACGTTGGGATCGAGCTTTGATTCTTCTCCGGCCACGGGTCGCAAGTGTGAGAGAAATGCGACGTCACCTAGACCGACCAAAGCTCCGCTGGCAGCAGTCGTTCGCAAAAAATCACGACGGGAAGTTCGTCCGAGCATCATACGTACCCCTTCACCAGGCCCGC
>JAQGHS010000844.1 GCA_028291605.1 Planctomycetaceae bacterium
AAGTCGTTTTTCACCCCGGCTGGGGTGACAGCTATTCGCCCGGGGTTGAGCGAAGCGACCCCCGGGGAAAACGATCCTCACAAAAATCGACCCCGGTGGGGTCGCGGCCGCATTGCCGTGTTGTTGCTGCGACCCCTCCGGGGTCGGGTTCCATACGTCAATCTAACCCCGGGTATCGCGAGTACGCTCAACCCGGGGCTAATAGCTGTCACCCCTGCCGGGGTGAAAACCTACTTACCTACGCTTCCCAACTCTTCAACACGGTCTCGCGGATCTTCTCTAAACCGGTCTTGGCCACCACGAGCGGGTCTTGTTTCCAGTACTCGCGATTAAAGAGCTCCAGCGACAGCATCCCGCGGAACCCGTTGCGATAGAGGGTTTGCAAGATCATCTTCGACGGGGCGATACCGTCTCCCAGGTAGACGCGGTCGGCGTCGGTGATCGTGGCTCGGTCGGGGGTGGCGGGATAATCATTCACGTGGAAGACATGTATCCCCTGCCCTCCAATCAGTTTTAAGCTGTCGAAGGCCGATCCACCTTTATGCAGGTGGTAGATATCGGGCAGGACGCAGGCGTCGGGATGACCACTGGAGACGGCGGCGAACATGGTCTCGGCCAGCCTGCTGAGGGTCTTGGAAAATCCCCAGACTTCCAATTGCGGAACGATGCCGGTCTGACGACCGACTTCGCACAGAGCGTGATAGCGTTCGCCGATTTTCGTCAAATCGGTCAACGCGGCATTGGTCGCACCGGCAGGAGGCGCGGCGATCCGTTTGCCGCCAATTTGAACGAGGACGTCCATATCGCGCTTGGCGTGTTCCAGACCCTTCTGACGCGCCGCATCGTCATCGACGATCCAATTAGCAAAGCCGATGGCACTCTCGACGGACAATCCGAGATCCGCGATCTTCTTGCCCAAGTCCTTCAGCGACCCGCCCCCTTGAACGTATTTTTCGAGCGTCCCCATCCACGGTTCAAAGCCCTTGTATCCCGCCTGGGCCGCGATTTCGACCTCACGCACAATGCCCAATTCCTGGCCGCGAATGGTGCTGGTATTGAAACAGTAACCAAACGGCTCTTTCGACGGCACCGTGGTTGCAGGCTTGTCGGCAGCCCATGTGATTGCCGGTATGGACGCGGCACAGGCGCCTAGACTGGTGAGTACTTCGCGGCGATTCAGCATATTAAAAGCCCTTTTAAGACCTTGCAGCATGTGGTGGGTGAGTTTAGGAGTTTACAATGTCGCGACTGCGACCGTCCAGCAGGCGCGACGTGACGATAGGACTGCCGTAAAGTAAATTAAGTAGGAGCGCAGAAATAAATTGGCAGGTGAGCCCCGTCCCGTGAGGGCTTGGGTAGAGTAGCGAGTTCCGCTGCGCAATGGGCATTGAGTGACGTCTATCGACAATCAGAGTCGCAACTCTATCCCCGCCCTTACGGGACGGGGCTCACCTGCTTCATATCGTTTTCGCCGCCACTTCGTATCGACACCGACGCTGGCAGCGTCGGCCACGAGGCCATATCACGGGCCAAATAAAGGTTGTACTGAGGTGCGTGCCGATATAATATGAACGAGCGCTTATGTTTGAGATCTCTCAAGGGGTCTTGAGTCGAAGGAACACGCAGATGTCAGACGCACCTTCACAAAATCCTGCTCATCCCATATCGCGGCGCAACGTCCTGCAAGCGGGGTCGTTGGGGCTGTTGGGATTGTCGATGGCCGATGTGGCCGGCTGGCGACATGCTGCGGCTCAGGCAGGGATACCGACATCGCGGCCCAAGTCCGTGATCTATATTTTCCTGACCGGTGGGCCGTCGCAGCATGATACCTTCGACATGAAGCCGGAAGGCCCTGCGGAATTCAAAGGCGAATTCAGCCCCATCGATACCCAGACGCCTGGACTACAGATTTGCGAGGGGTTACCACTGCTCGCCCAGCGCAGCAAGCAATGGGCCCTGGTGCGATCGCTCAGCCATATGGAGAGCGGGCATCAGGAGGGAACCTATGTGATGCTGACGGGCCGATCGGCGATTCCGTCCAGCTTTCGCTCCAGCAAGCCGCAGTCGATCGATTGGCCGTCCATTGTCGCCGTGGCGGGGCATGCGACCGAACGCCGCAATAATCTGCCGAGCAGCGTGGTGTTGCCGGAGAAAATCGTCCATTCCAACCAGGGCGTCTATCCCGGTCAGTTCGCCGGGTTAATGGGCAGCCAGCACGAACCCTGGTTCATCGATGCGACCGACAAACCTCACGCCTATCACTCTTACTCGGGGGCGTTCCCCCAGTATCTATTTGATCTGCATAAGGGTGAGCTGTCCGACAAGCTGAACTGGCGGTTTGAAGTCCCCAACCTGTCGTTACCTGAAGGGGTCTTCGACGCGCGATTTCAGCAGCGGATGGACTTGCTGGACATCGTCGAGCAACAGCGCCGGCAATTGGACATCAAGGCTGCGGCAACCGGCTATGACCGCGTCCGCCAGTCCGCGATCTCGTTGATGGGTGATGCCAAGGTGCGACACGCTTTCGATGTGCGCAAAGCCGATCCCAAGACGCTGGCTCGCTATGGCGACAACTCGTTCGGCTGGTCGCTGTTAATGGCGCGTCGCCTGGTCGAAATCGGCGTTAACATGGTGCAGGTCAATCTCGGCAACTTCGGGAGCTGGGATCTGCACGGCAACAACTTCAAGAATCTGAAGGATTACCTGTTTCCCCCGACCGATCTGGCAGTTTCCGGGTTGCTGGATGATCTGCAGGAAAGCGGGATGCTGGATGACACGCTGGTTGTCATGGCGGGCGAATTTGGTCGAACTCCCAAGATCTTCAACGTCGCCCCCAACATCTATAAAACTCCCGGACGCGATCACTGGGCACCGCTGCAGTCAGTCTGGTTCGCGGGGGGAGGCGTGCGGGGTGGAACGGTGATTGGAGCGTCCGATCGGAATGGGGCGTATCCCACAGTCGACATGCAGACTCCTGAGAATTTCGCCGCGACGATCTATCACGCCCTGGGGATTCCGCGCGAGGCAGTCTGGCGCGACGCGGCCAGTCGTCCGTATCACGTCTATCAATCGGATCCGATTGAAGGCTTGTTTGCGTGAGTGCGACTTGCACGTATCGTGGGACGGGTCGCCAGGCCCGTCAGTCCAACTCTTTCGTAGGATAGGCATCCTGCCTGTCCGTCCAATCAATACTTCAACACAAAATACGGACAGGCAGGATGCCTATCCTACGGTTTCAAAACTGGACGGACCGGCGTTGAGATCCGTCCTACGATACTGCTCGCTCAAAGAAAAAAAGACCCCGTCTCGTTGGACTATGCTGGCCCGCATGAATGATTGCGGTCACAATCCTGTCGCCTTTGGCCAAAGCGACTCGAGACGGGATCTCCGTGCGCGGTTCTCGGCTGGCAGATTAGCCCGGAGGGGCAGGAATCACGCCGAGAAGAGCGAGGGCTCCGGCCAGGCTGGGGGGCGGCGGTGTCGGAGCGGTGATCTTGGCGGCAATCAGATCGGCCTGAATTGCAGCGTTGTCCGCAGCAATCGTGTTGAGCTGAGCCAGGGTGATCTTGGAATCCTTAACGATCTGAACCATGTCGTTAAAGGCCTTATCAACCGCGGCCGTCGTGAGCTTGCCACCGAACAGGGCGACAAAGTCTGCCTTAGCCGGTGCTGGGTTGCCATTCAGGACAGCTCGTACGAGACCATCGGTTGCTTTGAGCAGCGCCTTGCCGTCCAACTTGATACCGGCCACGACGACGGCTTGATCATCTCCGCCCAGAGCCGTCAACGCGGCGACTGTGACCAGCGACGTTGATTGCACGGTCTGAATATCGGTGCGGAGCTTCTGAGTATCTTTATCCAACTGAGTTGGCGTGCCGGTCGGCGGAGGAGGCGGAGCCGGGGGTGCGGGCGGCTTGACCCCCATTGCGGTCAGATCTTTTTGAATGGCCGCTTGATCGGTGGCGATGGTATTCAGCTGGGTTACCGTGATCTTGGAATCTTTGACGACGTGGCATTCGTCCGCGAAGATCTTGTCGATTACGGTGGATGTCAGCTTCGTACCAAACAGTGCCGCGAAGTCGCTCTTGGCAGTAGTCGTATTGTTCGCCAGGACTCCGCGGGCGATCTCATCGGTCACCTTCAGCAGGGCCTTGGGGTCAAGCATCACACCAGCTTTGATGATCGTTTGCTCGTCTTGCAGGATGGCCGTCATTTCCGAGACATTGACGCCAGAGGTACTCTGGATGGCCAGCGAATCTGCTTGCAACTTTTGTGTGTCTGTCTTCAGTTGAGCACTGGGCGTCGTGCCTGCGGGCAGCGGCGGGGGGGGATTTCCCGGAACGACACCCAAGGCCCCCAGGGCGCCCAGCAAGAGAGACGGAGGCGGTGGTGGCGGAGTGGGATTGGTTGTTGTCGGCGGCGTTGTGGGAGTGGTCGTCGTCGTAGTCGTTGCCGACGGAATGGCAGGCGAAGAAACGCTGAGCACCACGCGCGGCTCCAACGATTCGATGTCTTGATGCGAGCGAGCAGTCGCTCGTTTGGCCCCGCCCTGTGAGTTACGGATTCTCTCGAATATCCAGCGAAGTGTGTTTTTTGCTGTGCCGTTCATCAGAATTCTCGTTTCCTGTAGCTGCCCTAAACAGTGCGAACCGAATGCGCTGAACACGCTGTCGAGTGATCGTTCGCTGTTTGTCTAGTCAGGAAACGTAAGTGATACCAAGTTGAAGACCGGGGGGCGATTAGTCTCCTTCATGTTAAATTAAGGTTGGCGACACAATCGAGATGAAGACAGATCGGCGGGACGGGCAAGAGTAGTGCAACGTGCTCAGCGGACACAACTTGCAGCCGGGTCAGTCGCACATTGATTCCACGGCATGCGGGCCAGAATCATTCCCATGCCGCAGGTATCGGTAATGCCGGCGAAGACTAAGCCGGCACCGACGAATGCAGAGATCCCGATCAGATAAGGGTGGACGGTGTAGGCCAGAATGACACCCATCAGAACCAGGGAACCGGCCGCGATCCGGACTTGCCGCTCGAGGGAAATGGCCTTCTTCCCACGGACGACGGCGACGCCGGCTTTCTCGCAGGCCAGCGTGCCGCCTTCTACGTTGACCACATTCGTGAAACCGGCCTTCACGAATTTGTCGCACGCCTGCTGGCTGCGACCGCCTGATTTACAGACGACATACAGCGGTTCGCTGGTCGAGCCGTTGCGAGCCTGCATGACGGCGTTCGGATCAAGTTGATCGAGAGGCACATTGCGGGCAAACGCGATGTGGACTTCGCGAAATTCGACAGGAGTCCGGACATCGATCAGATCAATTTTCTGTCCCGATTTGCTGAGTTCGATCAGTGTCGTCGGGGAAATGGTGGAAGTGCTCATGATCAGAATCCTTGAAACAACGTGACTGTTCGCTTAGAGGCCCTGACAAAACCCCACCGAGCTTGTCTCGGTGGATTGGGGCCTTTGCACTACGGCTATCTATGTGCACGTAGTGCAGAAGCCTGATAACCACCGAGGCAAGCTCGGTGGGGTGTTTTTGTTTGCCGTTCTCAGCTTAGTTGTTTTTATTATATCGACATTCGCGAACTGTAGCCTGACTCTCTGAGTCGGGTGAATTTGATACGAAAACGAGGAAGACCCGACTCGGAGAGTCAGGCTACAGCGGGTTTGACTTCGTCAAACCCGTTGAATGCGTTTGATGGCCTCGACCAGGCGATCAATTTCTTCATGAGTGTTGTAGAACGCCAAGGAGGGCCGCACGGTGGCTTCCAGTCCGAATCGACGCAGTGATGGTTGCGAGCAATGATGACCAGCCCGCACGGCGATGCCTTCCTGATCGAGCATCTTGCCGACTTCTTCGGTTTTGCGATTATGCAGGACGAACGACAGCACTCCCACCTTGTCTGCGGCGTTCCCGATGATCCGCAAGCCGTTGATCCGAGCTAACTGCTCGGTGCCATAGACCAGCAGTTCGTGCTCGTACTTGGCGATATTGGCGAGTCCCAGGCGATTCACATAATCCAGAGCCGCGCCCAGACCGACCGCATCCGCGATGTTGGGCGTCCCCGCTTCGAACTTGGCGGGAGGTTCGCTGTAGGTCGTTTCTTCGAACGTCACGGTCTTGATCATATTGCCGCCACCCTGCCACGGGGGCATGATTTCTTGCAGCTCTTCTTTAGCGAACACGGCACCGATACCGGTGGGGCCGAAGATCTTGTGCCCTGAAAACACGTAGAAATCACAGCCGATTTGCTGCATGTTGACGGGAATGTGAGAAACCGACTGGGCTCCGTCGATCAGCACGCGTGCTCCATACCTTTTTGCCATCTGGGTCATTTCGGCGACCGGCAAAATCGTCCCCAAGCTATTAGACGCATGAGCCAGCGACACCAACCGCGTGCGCGGTCCCAGCAATGCTTGATAAGCCTCCATCATGATTTCGCCGCGGTCATTGACCGGGATGACACGGATGACGGCCCCCTTCTCTTTCGCAACCATCTGCCACGGGACAATATTGGCGTGATGTTCCAGCGTCGACAGGATGATCTCATCACCCGGCTGCAGAAATTTCTTACCGTAGGTCTGGGCGATCAGATTGATCCCCTCGGTCGTACCGCGGACAAAGATGATTTCCTTGACTGATGAGGCACCCAGGAACGACTGCACCTTCTGGCGGGCCTCTTCAAAGGCATCGGTTGACCGGGCCGCCAGCGTGTGGGCTCCGCGGTGGATGTTGGAGTTATTGTGCGAGTAATAGTGCGAGATGGCATCGATGACGCTCTGCGGCTTCTGCGTCGTCGCCGCATTGTCGAACCAGACCAGGGGCTTGCCGTGAATCTTCTGGTGCAGCACCGGAAAGTCCTTGCGAATGCTGGGAATATCCATCGCCCGCGCACCGCCGCCACCGCCGGCCGCCTGCTTACCAGCAAAGAGTCGTTGGATCACATCCTGATCGGGGAACGCGGCACAGCGTCCCGGTTGCGACCCGTATTGAGCCGTCCGAATCTTCTGCACGAACGCCTGCAGACCATCCGCCGTACTGCCTTGGCCTGAAGTAGGAAGTGAAAAGCCAGATAACGCGGAGCTATCTGGGATCCCTGTCGCAAAGTAGTTCGGCAATTGCCCCTGGTGAGGTACATGACCAGGGTGAGGCACATGACCCGGGACGCTCGGGTGACTTGGAAAACCACTGTGGCTGGGAATTCCGGAATGACTCGGGATGCTTCCTGGAGAAGGGACTCCGGCGTGCGACGGGAGCTCGGCGTGACTAGGCAACCCAGCGGCATGATTGACATGCCCTGAACTCGCGGACGACCGATCACCTGTGGGGCCAGGAAAGCCATAGGCGCTCGACGGGGCATTCGCGACAACGCCTGGCACCGCGACGCCCTGGGATCCGAACTGCGGCAGGCCCACATCAGGTTGTGGGGATGCGGCGGCCCCGTGGGCCTCATTAAAGAGACGCGTCGCGATCGAGGCGATCAGGTCTGGGGTCACTTCCTGCATTCCAATGGTCTCCACTGTAGCCTGACTCTCCGAGTCGGGTGCATTTGTCTGCGGCCCCGTGGCCGACGCTGCCAGCGTCGGAATGCAGACGCTAGCAGCGTCTGCCACGGGACCTGTACCCGCCGTTCCGAAAGCGTCAAGTTAAATCGCCAACGCCAACTTATTTAACCTTCGGCTTCCGATTTTCGTAGTCGTGGTAGTACCCGACTTCGACATTTTCCAGCACACCCAACGCATCATCCGTCAGGACGGCACACGAGAAATACAACGTCAACAGGTACGACGCGACACCCATGCTGTCGAGCCCCATCAATCGGGCCGAGAGACTCGGCATGATCTCGCCGGGGATGCCTGCCTGATGCAATCCGACGATGCCTTGATCCGCCTCGCCCACGCGCAGCAACAGGATGCTGGTCGTGCCGAACCATTGATTGGACTGGTAGCGGCTCTTCATCTCGAGTTTGTCGCACGGCACCAGAGGGACCCCGCGCCACGTCAGGACCTGGGTTCCGAACAGATTCATCGTGGGGGGAGGGACGCCACGCCAGGTGCATTCGCGTTCGAAGGCCGCGATGGCCTTGGGATGCGCGAGGAAGAAGGCGGGTTTCTTCCAAACGAGCGCCAGCAGTTCATCCAGATCATCAGGAGTCGGTGCTCCATACCGAGTGCTGATGCGCATCGCGGGATCGACGGAGTGAATGAGCCCGAACTTATTGCTGTTGATCAGCTCCCATTCCTGCCGCTCTTTGATCCCCTCGATCGTCAGCCGCATCTGCTCTTCGAGCTGATTGAACGGATCGTTGTAGAGGTCTGATACTCGGGTATGGACGCGGACTACAGTCTGCACGGCCGAGAGCGAATACTCGCGAGGGTGCGCCGAATAATCGACGAAAGTCTCGGGAATCTCGACGTTTTCTGCAAATCCAGAGACCAGATCGATATTGCGTTCGCCGTAACGGTTGACCGTGGAACGCAACTCCTGATGCTCGGCAATCGCCTTCTGGAAGGCCTCGTTGAGGTTGGGGAGTTCGCTGAGGACGGCATCCAGATCCTTGCGTGACAGAGTCAGCAGGATGCAGGGAGTAATGGTGCGGATCGTGACTTCGGATGGCTTATCGGAGATCAGCTCAGTCTCACCGAAGAACTCGCCATCGGTCAGCAAGGCGATCCGCAGGTTGCTGCCGTGAATGCCCTTGCTC
>JAQGHS010000883.1 GCA_028291605.1 Planctomycetaceae bacterium
AATTCGGACTGCGGTGATTCATCACCGCTTTCTAGTTGCGGAATCTTAATGGTGAAAACCGCAAAAGACAGATCGGCACCCGATTGACATTTTAACTCTTCGTGTCCTTTGTGCCCTTCTGTTCAAATTCCTTATTTTACAGAAGGCCACAAAGGTCACGAAGAAATGCGAAGGCAAATTGACCTTGCTGGTGAACTTGCAATCGGGTCCGGTGATGGACGTTGAAATTTGAAAGCGGCGATGAATCACCGCAGTCCAAATTGAGTTACTCGCCTAATTCACCCAACTCTTGCCGCAGGCGTTGCAGCACGCGAGATTTGGCGACGCGGATCGCCCCGGGGCGCATCTCGAGTTCCTCAGCGACATCGACGGCCCGTTGGCCATCCACGGCCACGCGCCAGAATGCCTGCCAGGTGCGGGTCGTGAATTCGCAGCGGATCAGTTCGAGGGCTCGATGGATCAGTTGCTGATATGCTCGTTCTTCGCCTTCCAGTTCCTCCGGGGCCTCCAGCACTTCCAGGGCTTCCACTTGCATGAAGCGGATGCTGGCCTCAGTGCCACCTGCGGCCTGGGGTTCACGTCCCTGGCGGCGGAAATGATCATTGACTTTGTTCTGCGTGATGATGCGCAGCCAACCCCGAAACGTATCACCGGGTTGCTCCTTGCGAAACGAGTGGATCTTCGCCGAGACCGCTTGAAAGACCTCTTGAAAGACGTCGGCGGCGTCCTGTTCGGGCAGGTAGAGCTTGCGGCACCAATAGTAAATGAGCGGTGCATACAGCACGACCAGACGATCCCAGGCGGTGGCATCGTTGGCCTTCAGACGAACCAGGAGACTTAACGATGTGGCATCAGCTTCCGAAGGACCGGCGGGCGACGGACGATCTGGCTGTGGACTCATGGGCGCGGCACCTTAGACCGGACAGCCCGGGTCCCCATCACGACCGCAACCGAAACTCCCAGCAGCAGTACCGAGCCGCCACCCATCAAGATGAAGGCTCCCAGCAATCCCTGTCGGGTTCGTTCAATGTCACGGTCCAGCGAGCGTACGATCTTCAGCACCCCGACAACTTCGCCCACTTTCCAGTCCTTCTTGGGACTGGTCTTGGCCTGGTTATGGCACTTCACGCAGCTTTCTTCCATCCGCCGTGCAGTGGCGTACAACAATGACGGCCGCCCCGCGATCTCGGTGAATTCATGAAATGGCTGCTTCGGATTTTGTTCCAGGACTGCGATCGCCTTCCGTTCGAATTCGTCCTTGGGTCCGCCATTCGCTCGCCACGGATAACGGCTGTAGAGACGAACCTGCATTCCCGTTTCCGCCTTGCTGATCCGCTCGCCGGCGTCGATGGTGAAGGTGGCAGGCAACGGGAGCGCACCGTGCGTCGTCAGATAGGCATCTGTGATGGGAACCTTTCGCCCGTCGATCCGATCGACCAGTTCGCTGTAGAAGGCATTCATCTCATCCAGCATCTGCGATTCCATCCGCGCGCTATCGAGAGCCGTTTGCTCCACGAAGAATTGGGACAGACTCGAGAGATAACACAGCCCGCCCGCCGAGCCAAATGTCACGGCAAAAAACAGAACGGCCGCGAGCGGATAGCGGCGGCACCAGCGGCCAAGCTGTTCCAGCCAGCCGACCGATCGCGCCTGGATGTGATCGCCGCGCAACAGCCGGCGCAGATCTTCGGCAAACTCGCGCGCGGTTTGATAACGCCGTTGCGACGACTTGGCGATGGCCTTGAGGCAGATGGTTTCCAGATCGCGCGGGATCTTGTCATTCAATTGCCGTGGCGGTCGAGGTTCGTCCTCCAGCACCTGCAAGAGCAGCATACGGCGGTTGCCCTGGAAGGGGCGTCCGCCGGTCAACATCTCGTACAAGATCACGCCCAGGCTATAGACATCGGTGCGAGCGTCGATTCCCGCCGTATCTCCGCGAGCTTGCTCCGGCGACATGTAGGCGGGGGTCCCCATGACTTGACCATCGGGCGTCATGGTAATGTCTCCGGTTTCCCGCTTGGCCAGCCCGAAGTCCATAATGTGCAGCCGGCCGTCCCGATCGACGAGGATATTGGAGGGCTTCACATCGCGATGCACGACACCATGTTCGTGGGCGTACTGCAGCACTTCGGCCAGTTCCGCGACTTGTTCTGCGGCCCGCTGCGGACTGGGTCGATGCTGTTGCAGCCAGCTTTCCAGCGTTTCCCCTTCGACGTATTCGTAAACCAGGAAGCAGACGCCGTCCTCGGTATGGGCAGTCTCATACAGGGAGACAATGCCGGGATGTTTCAGTTGTGCCGCGCTGCGCGCTTCGCGATGGAAGCGATCGACCTCGGCGTCACCAGCCAGACTTCCTGCCCGCTGGATCTTGACCGCGACCGTCCGTTCCAGCTCGACATCCCACGCGCGGAAGACAAACCCAAACGATCCAACCCCCAATTGTGCCTGGAGCAGGAATTTTCCGAGGCGACAGGGACCATTCGCCACCAGGCGTGCAAATCGTCGGCCGGGGTCGACGTTGACATCGTCGGTGCTGCCTTGGCTGGTATGGGTGCGAACCATCCGTTCCGCGACATCGCGCACGACCTCGGTCAATTCCGGCGCGAGCATGGCGATCCCCGAACCAGGCGGCTCCAGGTGTCGCAGTTCGGTCAGCAAATGGTCAGGGTGTTCCTCGAGGACCCGCAAGATGGCGTCACACTTGGGGCATTCCTCGACATGCTTCGCCATGTGCTCCAGAACGGCTCCGGGCAGGTTTCCCAGCGAGAATGCAGCCAGCTCATCAGGAGTGGGACACGGGGCGGGCATTGTTGGTTGATCCTCAAAGTTGCAGTGTAACTCACCTCGGACGTTCCCGCCGAGTTGCCGGCACGCATAACTAATTCAGCCTGGTGAGCCGGGTGCCGTAAGGCCCCGGACAATTCCACGTGTCCACGTGGCAGACGCAGCCAGCGTAGTGCAGACGCTGGCTGCATCTGCCACGAAGTCCGGGGCCTTACGGCACCCGGCTCACCTGCCCAATTTGTTTTGCGGCGGTATTCCGACAACTCACAAACTTCGTGGGTGAAAACGAAACTTTCTCTCCACTATAACAACGCGAAAGCGTTACACCGTAAGAATTTGCCCGCATTCCAACGAATGGCTGCGGAGGCACAAATCGACCAAAATGGTCCGAGCTTGCCTGAAATCAAACAGAATCGTGTAACGCCGCCGCGTTTTCTTTTTAGCGGGAATGAACGCCGCCTTGTAGAATACGTTTGAATCACAAGTCTGTTCGATCTCGATTCATGCCAGGCTCAGTGCGCTCCTGGCGATCCCCAAATGGAGGACAATACGATGGCTCGGAACACACGTCGCGAATTTCTAGGAGACGTCGGCAAGAGCATGCTTCTGGCCGGTTTGGGAACATCCCTGTCGCTGGATTTGGGGATTGGCCGAATTTATGCCGAGGACGCTGGCAAGGCCTTGAATTTCGGCAAGCTGGAGCCGCTGGTGGCTCTGATGCAGGATACCGAACCCAACAAGCTCACCGCGTTGCTCATTGAGAAACTGAAAAGCGGCACCGACCTGCAGACGCTGACCGCCGCCGGAGCACTGGCCAATGCCCGCACCTTCGGCGGGCATGACTACATCGGTTTTCACACATTCATGGCTTTGGCTCCCGCCTATCGGATGTCTCAGCAACTGCCGACGGAATTGAAACCCCTGCCGGTTTTGAAGGTGCTGTACCGGAATGCGAATCGAATTCAGGAATTCGGCGGACACGACAAGGAAGTGCTGCACGCCATCGAACCGGCCCCGATTCCCGAGGGAGTCAACCGGGGCGAGTATCTGCGTGAAATCGTTCGACGCGGCGATATCGAAGGTGCCGACCGGGCATTTGCGACGATGACCCAGGGGCCGATCGGCGAAGCCTTCAATCATCTCCAGTTTGAAGTTGAAGATGAAGTTGACGTGCACCGCGTCGTCTTGTCTTGGCGCGCGTTTGATACCCTCGAACTTGCCGGTCAGGAATGGGCCAATACTCTGTTGCGTCAGTCGGTGCACTACTGTGCCAATACCGAACGACAGATGAATGAACGCAAACATCCGAAGGGAACCATCCGGACGGTCCTCCCTGCGTTGCTCGACCAATACAAGTTGCTCGGTAAACCCTCGGGACAGAAATCGGGCGACGATGCCTGGATCGAACAATTGGCCAAGACGATCTTCCGTGGCAGCCGCGAACAGGCGGCGGATGCGGCAGCGCAAGCCATCAACGACGGGTTCGCCCCCGAGTCGATCGGCGAAGCAATCTCGCTGGCTTCCAACATGTTGGTGCTGCACGACCCCGGTCGCCCCGAAGAATGGGCTAATAAGGACAAGCCGCTGGGAAGTTGTCACGGCGATTCAGTCGGTGTCCATGCGTCGGATTCCGCGAATGCCTGGCGGAACATCGTCCGGGTCAGCGACCATCGCAATACGGTGGCCGGCTTGATCGTGGGCGCGTTCCACACAGGCGGACAGAGCAGCCGTTCGAACGCCCAGCCTTATCCGTTTGCCGAGCAACTGGCCGCGGTCAAGGCCGAAGATGCCACGGCTTTGCTGGGCGATGCCGAAGAAGCCATCCGGGCGAAAGACCAATTGCGAGCCGCGGCGATTGTCGCCAAGTACGGCCGGTTGGGTCACGATTCGAAACCGGTGTTCGAACTGTTGCTGAAGTTTGCGACCAGCGAAGATGGTGCCCTGCACGCCGAGAAGTACTTCCACACGGCGAGTATGGAATTTGCCTCGACGCGACCCGCGTTCCGCTGGGGCCAATTGGTCGCCTTGGCCCGCGTCAGTGCGAGCGAATTCGGACACTCGTCGGCAGGCTATACGGAAGCCAAGAAGTTACTGAACGTGTAACGGATCTCGCGAGAGATTCTTAACTCGATGATCTGCAAAAGAGAGCCCGGGGATGATTTCCTTCCCGGGCTCTTTCGTTGGTTAGATTCGAGCGTCTCGAGTCGATGGGAGGGTGACGTGCCCGCCCTAAGTTGGAGCGCTGAAATAATTAAGTAGGTGAGCCCGGCGGCGAAAGCCCCGGGATTCTTCTTCTAATGCCGAAATACCAGTGCGGCAGAAGAATCCGGGGGCTTACGCCGCCCGGCTCACCTAATCATCTTGTTATGCACGCTCATTTAGAAGCCATCGGTGGCCAATGGCGATTGCGCCAGGGGCCCTTCAATCATCGAACCTGCTGGCGTCATCAGCGCGACGTAGGTCCGGCCGTCCAAGTTTTCAGATATGAAACGGACGCTGCCGTCACAGAAGGCGACGTTCACTCCTCCCGCATGGTAAGACGTGGGCCAGGGAGCGGCTCCCTCGATTTGGAAGGAGGAATTGATGGCCTCAAACTGATAGGGGGCCTGAGTGCGGTCGTTGGCTCTGGTGAAGTCGACGGTCCCAGCCTTACATTGGAGGTCTTTACAGACATGGCCGCTGATGAAGAAGCAAGTTCTCCAGGAGTTCGGATTGGCCCAGTTTCCATGATCCCCATTGGGATCGTGGCCGGCGTGAATGTTCTCAGTCATCATGATCGTCTGCGAGGCGCCGTCGCGAATTGATCCCAGATTGTGCCGCTTGATCCCTTCTTGGGCTTGCGGCCAATTCTCGGCAAAAAACAGCCCTGTCCGAAACATCAACTCGACATCGCTCGGTTCTCCGTCCTTGGGATTGACCGTACACAATCCGCTGCCGTTCAAATCGATCGGGGTGTAGTTGGAGGGCGAGATGACTCCGCACGGCGGACCCGTCCATCCGAAGCCGCCGTTGACCACAAAACTCAGATCCCCCTTCACTTCCACCGTTTGATCATCGGGTCAGACCAGGACTGGAAGGTGGGTGTTCCCCAGGTCGAAATTGGAGGGAGTCGTAAACGGCTGGTCGAAGTCATACTTGTCGTAGATCACGCTTTGATCGATCCACGGCAGAATGGTGACCACCCAATTGTGATAGACGCCGCTGTATTTGCCAAAGTACCCACTGGCGGGAAAGTGCTGCTTCGTCTCGACCACAGACAGCATTCCCAGCGCGACTTGCCGCAGATTATTCTTACAGTGCAGACGCCGGGATGAGGCTCGGGCCTGCTGCACTGCCGGCAAGAGCAGTGAGACCAGGATCGCAATAATGCCGATGATGATCAGCAACTCGATCAGCGTCATTCCCGAGCGCGGCCGCCGGTGTGGAGACCTGTGATCCGGGCCTGAAGTGCGATTCATGCGAAGCTCCCTGCTGCCATTTTGGCTCGGAAGGACAGATCGACCAGATGACGGTGTACACGTTGTCGAAAGTTGCTTAACAAAAGTAACCTACAAGCCCGTTCGAAAATAGCCTGAAGCGAATAAACGTTGACCGGAGGTCACGACTTGCCCTCAAACCGAGTCGCCAGATATGCGGCAATTCTGCACTTGGGGCCTGAAGGCGACTTGGGAAGAATTGTCAGGAATTCTTCGACAACATCCCTCCTCATTTCGCCGGATAGTCATAGAAACCGGCACCGGTCTTGCGTCCCAACTTGCCGGCATCAACCAGGCGGGCTAGTAACGGGCACGGGCGGAATTTGGGGTCTCCCAGATCGCGCTGCAGGACTCGCAAAATCGACAGGCACACATCGACGCCAATCAAGTCGGCTAATTCGAGCGGCCCCATCGGATGATTGCAGCCCTGTTTCATCAATGAATCGATGGTGCGAGCATCGGCAACTCCCTCCTGCAGCGTGAAGGCCGCTTCGTTGATCAACGGCATCAGCACGCGATTGACGACAAACCCAGGACTGTCTTGAACCGGTAAGGGTTGCTTACCCATCTGATTCGCCAAGTCACTGGTGATCGATACGGTAACGTCCGACGTTTGCAGTCCGCGCACGATCTCGACCGGGGACATAATCGGCACGGGATTGAAAAAATGCATCCCCACCACTTGTGTCGGACGTGATGTCGCCGCAGCAATCCGCGTAATCGAGATGCTGGACGTGTTACTCGCGAGGATCACTGCAGGACTGCACAGTCGGTCGAGTTCACGGAAGATATCGAGCTTGATGGCTTCCTGTTCGCTGGCCGCTTCGATCACAAATTCGGCCTGATCGGCGGCAATCAACTCACCAGCCCAGGTGATCCGCTCCAGCACTTCATCGGGCGATGTTACTGCGAGTTTCCCGCGCTGAATCGCCTTGCTGACCGACGTCATGATCTGCTGCCGAGCATTGTCGCGCGCGGTCTCGACGGGGTCGATCACCATCACGGACAACCCCTTGGCGGCTGCACACTCGGCAATGCCGCGGCCCATCGTGCCGGCCCCGATGACCGCCAGTTTTTCGATCGTCATGGTGATGTTGCTCTATTGAATTTGGGCTTCGCATATCTTCGTGACCGTTGTGTGCTTCTGTTCAAATCACTTATTTTACAGAAGGACACAAAGGTCACGAAGGATTACAAAGATCATGCTGAAGGATGTTGTGAATTCAATTTGGAATTCTAATCACCTTGCGCCTTGCAGAGTAAGGGCGCAGGCCGCGCGAGCTGATATTGACGGTACAAGCTCGAAGCCCAAGCGAGTGCATTCCCTGAAATGAAGAGGAATGCACTCGCTTGCGCTTCGAGCTTGTGTCGTTGTCGCTGGGCGACGCTCAACTTAGAACAGTTCGGCAATCGGTTGGCCGGCACTATCGATGATGTTGCGCGGTCGGCCGCGGTTGTCCATATATGTGGTCGTCAACGGCACGTTCATATGGCGATAGATGGTCGCCGCCAGGTCACCCGGGGTCACCGGACGCTCTTTGATGTTGCCGCCGTCGTGTTCGGAGGCGCCAATAATCTGACCATGGCGCATTCCGCCCCCCGCCAGAATCATCGACATCACCACCGGCCAGTGATTGCGGCCGTCGGTACTGCCCTGGGTCCCCATCGTGGGGGTACGGCCGAACTCACCCATCCCAATCACCAGCACATCGTCGAGCAACCCGCGCTCTTCCAGATCGCTGACGAGCGTGGTGATCAGATGGTCGAACAGCGGCAACAGTGGTTTCAGACCGTGCTCGATGCCACCATACGGGGGGATATTGTCGCCATGAGTATCCCAAGTCCCCGAGGCCGTGTGATAGCTGAGATCCAGCGTCACGAACGCCACGCCCGCTTCCACCAGTCGCCGAGCCAGCAAGGCCTGCTGGTGCCAGAGATGTTTGCCGTATCGGGCACGCGTGGCATCCGATTCCTGAGACAGATCGAATGCGTTCTGAGCCTTCCGGCCAATGACCATCTCCACAGCCTGTTGGCGATAGCTATCCAGGGCGGTCATCGAACCGCCCTGATCGAGATCGCTGCGCAGCCGGTCGAAATCTTCCATCAGGCTGCGTCGGTTATAGAGCCGCGACTGATCGAGTCCCGCTGGCAAGCGAAACATGTCGGCACCGGAGACCTGACCCGTATCACCACCCACGAGGTCATAAACCGGCAACTTGCTCGCTTGAGACCCCATAAAGGGATCGTAGCGTTTCCCCAGGTAGCCACCTGCGGCAATGTGCCCGCGGGTTTTTGTGAACGCGACCGACGGGGGCATCGCCGGATGATTGGGACCGTGCATTTTGGCAACGATCGACGCAATCGCCGGGTACTTGTCGGCTTCCGGATTGGTTCGCGGCTCGGCTTCCAGATTCGCTGTTTGAAAGACCGTGTTGGGTTCGTGGTTGCTGTTGCGGGCATCGACCGAGCGAATGACGGTGAACTTATCCATCATCGCGGCTTGTTTCGGAATATGCTCGGTAAACTGCACGCCGGGCAGTTTGGTCGAGATCACGCCAAACGGACCACGATTCTCCAAGGGCCGTCCGGGTTTGGGATCCCACGTATCAATGTGACTGGGGCCGCCTGCCATCCACAATAGGATGACGCTCTTGCCCGTAGCGATCGACTGCCCCGATTCGGCCGCAGTGGCTCGGGCTTGTAACAGGCCGGGAAGAGTCAATCCCGCCAGTCCAGCAAAGCCTGCCTTCAGCATTCCACGACGATTGGAAACAGTCAGGCCTTCCGCGGTGCGGCCGTGAAAATCGCCAAATGCATGGGTATGTGAGAAAGATTGAGACGGTCGCTCAATGGGCATGGCAAAATCCGATTTCTGGACAATGAGTCTGCAGACGCTTGGTTGAGCGACTCGCGCCTGCCACCAATTTGCGACAAGACAATCCCTAAGTCCGCCCAAATTGCGTACCTTAAAATCTATCAACATCGGCTAATGCGTGCAACAGCGTAATTAAAACGCGGGAAAAGACAAGAAACAGTTCGGTGCCGATCATCATGAATGAATTGGTTGGGGGAGTCAGGTTCGTTTTCTCTCGTGATGATCAGCCGGAACGCGCTCGCGTCCGGATCGAGGCCGGTATCGACCCGGTTGTTAATCCGAACCGTGGGCTAGCGCCCAGCGGCTGATGGCAGCTGTCCGGCCTCCCCGATAAGATGGCCACCACCTGGCAATTTGCCAAACGGAAACGGGAAACAGTTTTGATGACAGTGACAGATTCCACAATGCAGCACGTAGCCGCCGAATCATGGCAGCGCGGGCTGGCCACCGCCGTGCGGGATCCGGATGAGCTAATCGATTTGCTCCAGTTGTCCGAGGACTGGCGGGAACCAGCCCGCCGGGCGGCGCATCTCTTCCCGCTGCTGGTTCCGAGATCATTCCTGCAGCGCATGGAGGTGGGCAATCCTTACGATCCACTGTTGCTGCAAGTCTTGCCGCTGGGTGCCGAAGAACTTGTTCCCGAAGACTTCTTGCTGGATGCGGTGGGTGACCAGGATGCCAAACGGGCTCCCGGGCTGCTTCAAAAATACGCCGGCCGGGCGCTGATGATCGCGACCGGTGCCTGTGCGGTGCATTGTCGGTATTGCTTCCGCCGGCATTATGCCTACGGTGAAGACCCGAAACGACTCGTGGATTGGGAGCCCGCATTCCAGGTCCTGCGCGAAGACGATTCCATCCATGAATTGATCCTCAGCGGGGGCGACCCCTTGATGCTGACCGACCGGCGGCTGGGAGAGCTCTGCTCGCACCTGCAGGCGATCCCGCACTTGCGACGATTACGCGTGCACACTCGATTACCGATTGTGCTGCCTGAACGAGTGACCCCGCAGTTGCTGGAATTGCTGACGGCTGGCCCGCTGACGCCGATCGTCGTCGTTCACAGCAATCATCCCCGCGAGCTTTCGGGAAGTTGCAGCGATGCCTTGCGGCAGTTGGTGCGTGCCGGCTGCACGGTCCTCAACCAGGCGGTCTTGCTGCTTGGGATCAATGATGATGTCGACACACTGGCGGAATTGTGTGAGAAACTCGTCGACCTGGGGGTCATGCCCTACTACCTGCACCAGCTTGATCGAGTCATTGGAACGGCCCATTTTGAAGTTCCTGAAGCACGGGGATCGGAATTGATTGCTGCACTGCGGTCTCGGTTACCGGGGTATGCGATTCCCCAATTTGTAAGAGAAGTTGCCGGTGCGCCACACAAGGTTCCCATTCGTGAGGCATCCGCCGAACCTGTAGTCTGACTCTCTGAGTCGGGACTCTTTTCCGTTCAAGCACCCGACTCAGAGAGTCAGGCTACAACAGTCACGCAGGACATCATGGTAACGCCCCTCGTGGTGATCGATATCGTCGGCCTGACGCACGCGATGCTCGGGCCCGACACCCCTTGTCTGCAGCAGTTGGCCAATGACGGGTTCGCGCGGCCGATGAGTACCGTGCTGCCCGCGGTCACCTGCACCGCGCAGTCGAGTCTCCTCACTGGGCTGCCACCGAGCGAACATGGGGCGATCGCCAATGGCTGGTATTTTCGTGATCTGTCTGAGGTCTGGTTCTGGAGGCAATGCAACCGCCTGGTGCAGGGCGAAAAACTCTACGAAACGGCCAAACGCCGCGATCCCAGCTTTACGACGGCCAAGATGTTCTGGTGGTACAACATGTATGCTCCGGTCGACTGGTCGCTGACCCCTCGACCGAGTTATCCCGCCGATGGCCGCAAACTGCCCGATACCTATAGCGAACCCGAAGGGCTGCGCGATGAACTGCAGGATAAGTTGGGACAATTCCCGCTCTTCAAATTCTGGGGACCGGGCGCTGACATTTCGAGTACGCGCTGGATTGCAGATGCGTCCGTGGAAGTGTTCAAGAAGCAGCGTCCATCACTGACTCTCGTTTATCTCCCCCATCTGGATTACGACTTGCAGCGGTTCGGTCCGCACGATCCGCGGATCTCCAAGGCGCTGCGAGATGTTGACACTGAAGCCGGAAAGTTGATTCGGGTCGCGAAAGAAGCGGGAGCGCATGTCGTCGCGCTCTCAGAATATGCCATCACCCCGGTCTCGCATCCGGTGCATATCAACCGCGTATTGCGAACCGCAGGCTGGCTGCGAGTGCGCCGCGAACCGCTGGGCTGGGAGACCCTGGATTGCGGAGCCTCCCGCGCCTTCGCCGTATCCGATCACCAGGTGGCTCATGTTTACGTCCGAGACCAGAAGGATATCCCACAGGTCGCGGAACTACTGCGTGGGACAGATGGGATCGAACACGTGCTCGATTTCGAAGGCCAACGGGCCGCGGGAATCAATCATGAACGTTCCGGAGAGCTCGTTGCGGTCGCAGCTCCCGAGAGCTGGTTTACCTATTACTTCTGGCTCAACGACGCCGTCGCACCCGACTACGCACGCTCGGTCGACATCCATCGCAAACCGGGTTACGACCCCGTCGAGCTCTTCCTGGATCCCGAGCTGCGCTGGCCGGCACTCAAGATCGCGCAACGCCTGGCCCAAAAGAAGCTGGGATTCCGCTACTACATGGACGTCATCGGCCTCGACGCAAGCATCGTCAAAGGGAGCCACGGCCGGTTGCCTGGACCGGGGAGAGAGGCCGAAGACGGTCCCGTCTTCATCAGTTCGTCTCGGTCGATTGAAACGGATCGGGTACTGATGACGTCGGTCAAAGACATGTTATTGAAGTTGCAGTTTGGGAATTGATTCAGGAGTTTTTAGCCACGGATTAACACGGATGAAACACGGAT
>JAQGHS010000703.1 GCA_028291605.1 Planctomycetaceae bacterium
GGCGAGCTGGAGCTTCCGTTTTTGTTCATCACTGAGCTGACAAACGTGATCGAGTTCGGCGAGCTTCAACTCCGTACGGACTTGCATCCGCTGCTCACCAATGGCAGCGTTGCCGTCGTTCTGGAACAGCATTTGATCGAAGTTTTCGATGCCGAAGTGCCGGATCATATCCCTTTGCGGATTGGGGGTGATTGGTCCGTCGACGACCATGTCATCTTCCACTGCGCCCGTAAACGCGGCGCAACTGAACAGCAACAGAGCGGCGAGGAATTGGCGGACCGTCTTCGAATTTACGCAAACCAGGATGTGGGGGGATGATTTAAGATTCATTTGTCTCCTTCACCCGCAGGCTTGGCGTCCGCTTCACCAGCTTTGGCTTTAGGCTGATCTACTTCTTCCTTGGCATTCCACCACTCGTCGTCGTCCTGGACCTGTTCGCCGCCCCAGAAGCCAGGCATAATTTTTTGCGCACCCTGCCAGACCTGCTTCTGCTGCGCACTCAGGTGCGGCAACAGGTCCTTATCGGGGATCGTGGGAAAGTACATTCCGCCGTACATCGAGAGCATCAACCATTGCTCCCACTCTTCCCGCCAGTTGTCGCTCAAAGTTGCGGAAATCTTGTCCCGCTGCTCGCGGGACAAATAGAGAAAACTATCGAGCCGTGCGACTGTGCTGCGGATGGTCGTATTCTTGATCGAAGCGGTCCGGCGGACAGCCACTTCCTGGTACCGGGCCATCTGCTCGGGCGTGAGCGTCTGCTCCAGAGTCTTGAGGAGATCCTTGCGGATGACAGTGCCCGCACTCACGTCCCCCCGGATTCTTCCCTGATTTTTGTGCACGATATCTTTAGCCACTTGCTTGACGCTCGCCTGGGCAGCCGCTTTGATCTTGGGCCGCTGCTCGGGCGTCAGATCACAATTCTGCCGGATGAACTCCAGCTCACGCCACATCTTGGGGCGCATCATCTGTTCGTACTGCAATACCTGCCCATCATCGGCGTTCACTTCCGCAGCCGCGGCGGCCGGTACAACGATCACCCGTGCCGGTGCTTTGGCTGCTTCCGCCTTTGCGGCGGCAGGCTTCTCCTCGGCTTTGACTGCAGGTTTCTCTGCTTTCTTCGCCGTAGCTTTCTCCGCTGCTTTGTCAGCCGCAGCCTTGACCGCAATTGCTTCTTGATCCTCGGCCTGTAGAGCCGCAGAGCAGTTCAGCGCCCAGAGAATGATGGCAAAACGAACTAACATGAACTTCATTCCTTGCCACCCCCCTCGATGCGATTGAAGTACTTGTCCAGACCGGCACGGAATTCTTCAGGCAGGGCTGTCCCCGCGACACCGGTGGCCGAGCCAACATCACGTTCTTCTCGGATTTCCTTGTCATTCACACCGGCGCCAAACAAAGCCAGTGCGGCATCGCGCGTCGTGCCGGAGCCACCTCCGCCGGGCGACGCACCACCCCCTCCGCCGCCCTTAGGATTGATCCGCTTCGACTTGAGCAGCAGTTCGATGGCTTCGGTCTCGGCACCAATCGCTGGGGGACCGGTTTCGGGACGTGCTAGAATCTCCGTGGCATCCTGCATCACCACTTCGACCTTGCCGAGCAAGTCAATTTCATAGCCGAACTCTTGCTCGCCATCGGGGAGCTCCCGGATGCGTCCGGTCAGCTTGTTGACTCGTTCGGTCAGACCAGCCTGCGTTTGACTGGCCGCACCCGCTTGCTTTGAAAAATCCTCTTTTGTCAGACCTTTGCGGGCTTGCTGCACGACGCGGGTTTCTTCTCGCAGGTTCATTTCCGCTTCCAGAATGTGCATCGCTTCCAGCACGATCGACGGTGGCAGGCTGGCTTTCGACTTGCCGCCGGGGCATTTGCCGTTGCAAGCGGGGTCGAGCAAGTTGTCGGCCCAGCGGTCGAACGTGTCGGACCAGAACTCGCACTGAGCAATCGACAATCCCGATTCTTTGACGACATCATCGGCCAACTCTCGTAGGCTGCCGACGGCGTCTTCCTTGCGCATTTCGTCGAGCACAACTTTGAACCGCTGATAACGGCGGCGCTCAAAGTACGCTTCCAGGTCGTCCATGATGCGGGATGCATCCTGGCTCGCATTGGATTCCTGGGTGGAAACCTGAGTGAGGACTTCCTTCGTATCGGCTTGAACTTTCGCTGCCTGGCCAAATGCCCCGCCGACATGATCGGCGATCTTACCGGCGATGGTGTATTGCTTCCGTGAGGCCGCCTTGAGGCGCTTTACGAGCGTACTGCCCTCCAGGTTCGCCAGGAGTTGATCGAGTTCGTCCGCGATTTTCTCGAACTCGGCCAACAGCTCCTGCTGAGCCTTGATCGCTTCATCCAGCTTCGCCGCCGCAGGCGCCGGATTGGAGGGTTTTTTATTAGAAGGACTCGCCACCGTCGTCGTCGGCAATGTGAGCCTTGGACTGGAGGGCTTCGACTTGTTGCCGTCCTCCTCTGGAGGAGCATCTTTCGGTGCAGGCTGCTGCGACGACTCACGGTCGACGATCGTTGGAACCGGTGGCTTGGGCGGAGCCGGGTCGCCAGGCTTGCTGTTGCCTGGTCCGCCCGTGGTTGACTTCACCTGCCCCGCCTGCGGACCTGACTTATTAGGAGATGGCTTTCCAGCCGAGCGGGCTGATTGCGCGAGAAGGTCGGCGACATTGGGCATGCGATTGGCCGAAATGTCTTTGAGAATCTGCAGCATCTCAGCCCATTTCTCCAGGTGTCCGACACCAAACTCAGGGTTCCGCAGTGCCTGTCGAATGAGTTCTTCGCCCGAGGCGGTCAAGCCCGTCAAACGCCGTCCGTTAGCACGCTCTGCGGCCGACTGAGCTTCAATCTGCCGCCGATTGTCCGGCTGATCGAGCTCCTCGGGGGAGAGCATCTTCAATTGCTGATTGGTGTGATGTAACTGCAGTTCGCGATCGCGGACTTCCAGCGACTGGTGATGCCACTTGCTCAATTGCTCGGTCACCCAGATCGCGTGCTCTTCGGCGCTCAGCACGTGCAGGGTATAGGCTGGCGAATAGACGCGTTCACGGCCGGGCAGAAAATCCTCGGCATACAACCGGACGGAGAGCGATTGCGGCTCGATCTTAAGTTGTTCGGCACAGAAGGTTCCGGTCAGATCGAGCGACTCCTGCTCGCTACCCCCTGAGGCCAGTAGCCGCTCTCCGAGAACCTTATTGCTGGGACCGGTTTCGCCGATGGCACGCCACTCGATGCCGACGCGTTTCACGCCGAAATCATCCAGTGCCTGCACTTGGAACTTGAGGACCTCGCTGTTGAGGACCACCTGCTGTCGCGGTAACCCTTCGCTCGACAGGCTGGGGGCTTCATCGTCGCGAGCGTTGATGGCGACCGTGAACGGGGCTTGACCGCTGAGGCCGTGCTCATCCTGCCATCGGAACACCAGCTTGAGTGAGTCCTCGATCCAGTGGGGACTGCTCGTCACGGCGCGGCCTTTGACCTCGGCGGGTTCCCGGTCGACAGTCGCCTGCTTCAAGTCGCGGTTAGCCGTCGCTGTGAAGGTCGCGACACTCCCTTTTACTAATGACAAACTTCCCCCGCGTGCGTCCTTCTGCAAGTGCTTCGCACGCTCCAGATAGTCGGGCAGACGGACGGCTGCGGAGACCGTAGCCAGTTCGGGCCTTAACATCGGCTCGAGCAGGACGTCTTCGAGGACGTCGCCGATTTTTAGTTTCATGTTCGCTGGAGCAATCTGTGGCGGCAAGGAAAACTGATAACCGCCATCCTTCAGAGGGGACGTCACCGGTGCTTGCGCATGGCCGACCTGAAGCTTCCCTTGCTCGGGCTTCCACCGAGAATCGCTTTTAAGGCGGACGGGGATCGTGACTTCCTCGCCATGCGGCACGACGAGTCGCTCGGGGAGTTTTTCGATAGAGGCAAACGTGTAACGCGGCACGTTGCGCCACGGCGACAGAAAACGAGCCCAAGCGTTGGTCGCAGCAGCCGGGTACACGGCCAGCAGAGCGATCGCGCCCAGCGCCGGAACCGCGGCGGCCCACATCCACTGGCGGTGGCGCGGTGTGGGGACGGCATCACTGAAATCCCGCTGCTCGGCTTCCGCCGCCACTTGGACAATCGCGGCTTGGCAGAGGGCCATTGAGCGATGTTGCTCGAAATCACTGCGCACCAGCTCAACGATACCCAGCATCTGGTCACCCAGGCTGGGATATCGGCGACTCAGCAATCGAGCCAACTGGTCGAGCGACCGTTGACGCCAGATCCATTTGTGGAGATAGACTGGGACGACCGCACAACATAGCAGGGCCAGCAGAAAGATCGCCAGTCGGGCGACGGCCGGTGTATTGTTCACGCGATCGAGCAGATACACAGTCAGGTAGCCGATCACGACGCCGCAGATCGCGCCGCCGACTGCTTCCAGAGACTTGATCGTCCAGACGCGCCGGCGAAACTCGTGCATCTGAGTCTCGAGCGATCCGGGCAACTCCAAACGGGACCGTGATTCCGAGTTCATGGCATGGGCTCCGTACTGAACTCGCCAGAGTTCAGAGTCTTCCTGTTTGCCTATGAAGTCTGGCGACTTCATTAGAGCGCATTCAGCTTCAGTCTTCCGGCTGCGTGCCACTGCTTTGCGACTGTACCGAGTCGTTAAGCAGTGCTTATTTGGTCCGTTGAAGGCACTGCTTAACCGCCGAGTACAGCGGCAAAGCAGTGGCACAGCACTGTCTTTATATCAGCCCGACAACCTTCCGCCCAACCCAAAATAGCGCCAATAACGTGATCATTAGTCCAATAGTAACAGGATGTGACCACAATTGCAGTCTTCTAATTTCGGGCGCCGGCTCGGGCAATTCTGCCAGCGACTGCAACACTTGCTTGAGTTGGCCCGGTTCGATCACCTTCCCTTGAGTCATACGAGCGATCTCGGCGAGTACTTCCGGTCGAGCCGCGCGGCCCAGGCGTTCGACCTCGACCCCTTGCACAAAAATCGCCGCGTTCAGCGACCCGGAAGTCTGCTGACAGGACAGGGTCAGATCGTGCCGCCCTGATTCCACGGGAGTAAACGGGGATGTGAATTCGCCCCATTCATCGCCGGTCGACTGAAAGCGCACCGTCTGCTGTTTGCCCGAAGGCGCCACGATCCGGGCGACGACATCTCCCACCGCCAGCGGCTCACCGGTTTTCTCCATGACGTTCGCTTTGAGGACTACTGTCTGGCGGATTTGCGGTTGTTCCGGCGAATAATAGAGACGCATCGATTCGCCTTTGGCCATGTTTCGCTGATAGGCCATCCAGCGGACCACCTGCCCCCAGAATCGGTAATGATACTTGTCTTCGACTCCCTTGCGCCAGCGCCAAGCGCCGTCGGTTCCCATGAACAAGACCTTGCCGGCCCCAAACGTCCGCGAAGCCAGCAGCGGCAGGCGGCCATGCTGGTTCGACATTTCCCGATGCACGGCGAGGATTTCGCTGCCCACCTTGGCTCGCGTCACTGCCGCATACCACTGAAATCCGGGCAGGTTCTCCCAGACGTCGAGGTTGTCTTCCTGTGTATCGGCTAGGCGAGTCAGAAGACTGCGGCGGCCTGATTCCGTCAATTCGAACTGGCAGGCAGATCGTGATCCCCAGCCGCCGGGTTGAGAGGGATCGAGCATCACCGGATACAGATCAGCCAGCTCCGTCTCCAGTAGCGACATCTGCTTCCCCTGCCAGCCGGGCATGAACACCAGCCCGCTGGCCTGATGCTCGACCAGCCCCTTGAGCAACCGGCAATCTTCGGCGGTCAGTTGGCCGCTTTCGACGCCGACATCGCCGAGAAATACCACGTCGTACTTGCCCAGTTCGTCCAATCCGCCGGGAAACTGCTTGATGTAGTCCTTGTTTCCGCTCCCCGACTTGCTCAGCCCGGGATGATAGAGCAGGCACGACAGGTTCACCCCCGGATCACGCGATAACGCATTGCGGAGATAGCGATATTCCCAACGCGGAATCGACTCCACGATCAGGACTCGCAGCTTCTCCTGGCGGATGGAGATGGGCGAGGAAAGCTTGTTGTTCTCGGTCAGCAACTCGTCGGCTTGCTTGGGGAATTCCAGTGTGAGGGTATAGTCTTTAACGTCCTTGGATTTCCAGGAAAGCCAGTCGGTGGTCCGCCCCATGGCAGCGATGCGAACTTCCTTGGTGACCTCGTCCCCATCAGAAGTCTTGAGCGTAACAGGCAGCGTGACTTCACGCGGGAGCGTACTTTCGATCGTGAACGGAATGCGTACCGACTTCCCGACCAGTCCAAACGTCGGCGCATCGAAGCTCAGCAGTTCCAGGTCGGGCAACCGCACGGGGCTGCCCGAGGGAACCACGAACACCGGCACCCCTTTAAGCCGCAGTGCCGCGGCGGCATCGACGGGGGGCTTGCCCTCATTCCAATCGCCATCGGAGGCCAGGACGACCGCTCGCAAATTCTGAGTCTGCTGTGCCGCCTGGGCTAGAGGAGCATACAAGTCGCTCCCTTTCACATCCGCCCCCTGGGCAAACGCTTGAATGACGACTTGATGCTTGTCTTCCAGCGACGTCCAGAATTTCCGCTCGTTCAGCGGCGCGATCGACTGCCGCCGCGTGATCCGCGCCGTACTTCCATTTTCCGACACATCCTGCGTGTCCATGCTGCGCGAAGCATCGGTCAGCACGACGACGGACGGTTTCTCCTTGGGGCGGAACTCCTCGACCCATTCCGGCTGGTTAAACAGCAGAACCGTGAGCACCACGATCGACAGTCGCAGCAGTTCCAGGCAGCCATAGTCCCGCCGATATCCAGTCCGCCGCCACGCGAAGAAGCTCAGCAGCGTGGTCAGCAGTACGATGACCACCGACGCGGCCAGCGACCAGCTCGTGAACAAGAATGTCAGTGAGCGGGCTGTGTTCATGTGGCCGCTCCTTTCGCAGGCAATGCCTTGGGAAAGCAGAGCACGGCTTCCAGGACGAGCGACAGCAGCATGACGAAGAGAAACATCCGCCAGATTTCCTGAATCAACGCGGCAGCATTACCGGCCTGGTCATCAACTCGCGTGAAATCCAGACCGCGAAACAATTCGCTGACAGTGGTATCGCTGAGTTGCTTCTCCTCATCTTCCGGAGCAGGACGGTTGACCGCCAGCAGTTTATCTCCGGCGGAGTAAACGCCTGCGTGACAGTGAGCCTCAGTCGATAAGGCCTCCTCATCACCGCTGAGTCGCTGCCATTGGCTGGAAGCATCGCCGCCAGCGTTTCCCGCTTCCAACCAACGCGTCCGTCCCAGTACTGCGACGCCCGCCGCGATGGCCCGTTGCACGAACGCATACAGGACGATGCCATTGCTGGCGAGAGTGGAATCTTGAGCAGCAGGCGTCGTCGACCAGAAATAGACGCCGCCGCGATCGGTCTGGGCTCGTGAAAGGAGCGGTTCGCCGCTGCTTAACATGGCGAGGCTGGTCGATTCCCCTTTGATCTTGCAGTGACGGTGAATCTCCAGTTGTCCCACCGGCAATGCGGCACCGCTTTGCGTCCTGGCGAGTAAATCGGCATCACCACGCCACGATTCGACCGCCGCCGCCGCATCCACCCAGCTCTCCCAGCGTTGACCAGAGAACGTACCCGAGCCAGGCTCTCGCGGGGGGAAAAACACAACTTGTCCGCCACGATCCACGAACGCTTGCAGTTGTTCGGCGATGCCACCACTTGGCAAGGGAGCCTGCCAAAGGACGAGCGAGATTTTGTCCCACTCGGTCGTCGCGAGTTGCTCTGCCGAAACGATGTCCGCCGTACAGGTCGCCGCGTCATCCGGCGAGATCGCCGCAGTCAGTTGCAGCGGCACACCGACACTCGGATCATCGGCCACCACCAGCGTCTTCCGCGCCGGTTGCTCATCGAACACGAAGAAGAATTTGTTGTCTGCAGAGTTGGCATCGGCCGGAATCGACACGCGTCCGAAACCGCGGAGCTTCTTGGCCTCAATCGGGATCAAGTGGTCGCGCAGCTCCGTTTGTCGGCCGGTCAGCTCGACATTGACCACGGAGCGACTCCCTTCGATCTCGAACTGCAGCGGAATTTCCTGCTTTTTCCCGTCCTCACCCCGCGCCAGCCGCACGGAAACGAGTAACTCGGCCCCCGTCTTGCTGACATGGCGTTTAACGCCCGTCACGCGCACCGAGACATTGTCGGTATGCGGCTGCGAGTAGGCGAGCAAGTGCAACCTCACTCCTTGCGGCAGCACCAAAAACGCATCCCGCAGCGCGTTCCAGCGACTGCTGTCCGGCGACCAGTCGTTGGCCCGCAGGTCCGAGCAAATCCAGATTTCCGTTCGTCCGGCACGTTGGGTCTTGATATAGTCGTACGCCGCTTGCAACATGAGCGGGAGATCGGCCGGGGCACTGGCCGGCCCGGCGGTCGCCACACTGGTGAGTGCCTCGGGTGACTCCAATTCACGGGCTTCGCGCGATCCGCTGTCGATCAGCACATAACGCTGAGAGCCAAGCGTGCCGAGAATCCGCACGAGTTGCTGCCGGCCCGTTTGCAGTTTTGATATACCGCTGCCGACGGCTTGCTCCTGCATGCTGGGAGAACGATCGAGCAGGACGATCGTCGTGTCGGCCTTGCCCCCTGCGGCCAGCCCCACCCACCCACTGGCCAGCGGGCGACTTACCGCCAGTATCAGTCCCGCGACGGCCAACGTGCGAAACAACATGATCAGCCACTGCCGCAGTCGCGAATAGCCGCGCGCCATTCGCTGAGCGGCCAGCAGGAACATCATGGCTCCCCATTGGACCGACTGGAACCGTCTCTGATTAATAAGATGAATGATGATCGGCAACGCGATCAGAGGGAGAGCAGCAAGCAACCACGGCTGAAGGAAGCTCATCGCAGCCCCTTTGCCTGAGTGCGGCTGGTGAGAAATCGGACTAGCACTTTCTCGTAGTCCTCGTCGATCTGCACGCGGTGATAGTCGATGGCCGATTCCAGCACTACCTGTTTCACCCCCGCGAGGTACTGCTCCAGGGCGGCTTGATAGCGGCGGGCGATGTCGTTGGGTTCGGCAAAAATCGCCGGGCCACCTTCCATGTCCAGAAATCGCGTCGGCCGCCGGAAGTTGAATTCAATCTCCTGGGGATCGAGCAGATGAAACACGGCCACGTCGTGCTTGCGGAACCGCAGATGCTGAAAACAATTCCCAAGTATCGCCGGATCGATGAACAAGTCGGAGATAATGACGATCAGCGCCCTCTGCTGGTTCGTTTCCGCCAGCTCATGCAGAGTGCGGGCCAGTTGCGTTTCCCCGTGCGGTTTGGCCTGCTCCAGGAGGTCGAACACCAGCCGCAAATGGGCCGCACTGCGCCGCGGCGGGACATGCTGCCCCAGGCCATTGGCGACACAAGCCAGCCCCACCGCATCCCCCTGCTGGCTGGCCAGAAACCCAAGCGTGGCCCCGATGCGACGAGCGTATTCGAGCTTACTCACCCCCTGGGATCCGTACCCCATCGAACCGCTCGTGTCGATGATCAGGCACAAGCGCAGATTGGTATCGGCCTCGAATTCCTTGATATAGAACCGGTCCGAGCGGCCATAGGCCCGCCAATCGAGCCGCCGCAGATCGTCGCCGGGAACGTATTTGCGATACTCGGCGAACTCAATACTCGACCCGCGATGCGGACTGGCATGCCGGCCCGAAACGCTCCCCTGCATCGGTCGCCGCGACATCAACGGCAATCCTGCCAGGCGCGACAATACCTGGGTATTCAGAAAGCTACGAGTTTGACGCTCGGTGGTCATGGAAGCGGCACGCGATCCATCTTCGTAGTTTCCTCTCCCCAGACTTCGGGAAAAGGTTGTGGGTCTACTTCTTCTCAAGCGATTCGGTAATCAAGCGCGCGATGATTTGCTTGGCACCGAGACCTTCAGCTTGTGCGGCGAAGGTCGTGATAACGCGATGTGTCAGCACGGGCACAGCGACTTCCAAAACATCTTCCAGGCGAACCAGATAACTACCGTGCAGCGCCGCACGAGCCTTAGCGCCGAGAATCAGGTATTGCACAGCGCGCGGACCAGCACCCCAGGCCACCAGCGGTTTCATCCATTCGGGCGCGGAACTCCCTTGGGGTCGCGTCTTGCGCACCAATCGAGCTGCGAACTCATAGATGTGATCGGGCACCGGCACGCGACGCACGAGATGCTGATGCCGGATGATGTCTTCGGCCTGCAGGATATGATTGAGCGACGGCAGCGCATCCCCCGTAGTGGTCCGCGCGATCAGAATCTCCTCCGCCTCGGAAGGATAATCCATGTCGATCAGGAACATGAAGCGATCGAGTTGCGCCTCGGGCAGCGGATAGGTTCCTTCCTGCTCCACCGGATTCTGGGTCGCCAAAACAAAGAACGGCTCGTCCAAGGTGAAGGTCTTGCCGACGACTGTGACCTTGTGCTCCTGCATCGCTTCGAGCATCGCGGCCTGAGTTTTTGGGGGCGCACGATTGATCTCGTCGGCCAGCACGATGTTGGCGAAGACGGGGCCCCGGACGAACTCGAACTCGCGCTTGCCGCCGATGGCATCCTGCAAAATGTCGGTCCCCGTGATGTCCATCGGCATCAGGTCGGGCGTGAACTGAATCCGGCTGAACCGCAACGACAGGGTCTCGGCCAGCTTGTTGACCAGCAGCGTCTTCGCGAGCCCCGGCACACCCATGAGCAGTGCATGCCCGCGGGCGAACATACACAGGGCCAGCCGCTCGATCACGGCATGCTGTCCGATAATGACCTTGCTCAGCTCTTTGCGAATACTGCCATAAACGTCGCGCAGACGGTCGATGGCAGCGACATCGTCGTCGGCCAGTTCGGTCGTAGGAGTCGACGGGGCCATGGGATCCAGTCTCATCAAAGGGAAAAGGTCACCGCCGGATGAGCGTGAATCGCAGAGCGCACTGGGCGATTACCGATCTCGGCAATTGCCCAGTGCAATTCCGTTTCAGTCATTGTCTTGCTCACGGCCAGCATCTTAACAGAAATGTCGTTCCAAAGTAGCCACCCGTTCAGATTTTCACACATTGACATTGGTGGAAGCACCTTCGACACAGTGATGATATAAAAGGTCGTCGCAGGTTTGCCATCGACCCCAGTTCGCCACAACCACCGATGCAGGGCCATCGCTTTGATGAGTCAACATTTGCAGCACAACCGCGAGAATGGTGGAAATGATCCTGACCATCCTCAATAAGGCGATTATCCATGAATTCGTTGGAATTGCCAGTGAATCGATCACGCGTGTGACGCACATCGACTCATTCCGACGGGGAGACGGGATGCGTCATCCGCGGTCCCCGGTCCGAGCCAGATAAGACGCTTGCACGGGGGCACGATTTCTGCGAGCGAACGTGCACCCATGGGGCCGCCGTCGGCCTCGATGCAGGGCGTCGTTTCAATCCCGATGGACAGGGCCTTAAACCGCCCCGAACACTGCGTCGAACCGGTCCGCGTACTTGGTGTCATTGTCCCGCATCACATACGCCGGTGTTAGTTCGACGTCTTCCGTGTGCATAATGAAATTCCGCGCCTGTTGGCACGACCACGCTGAATCTGGATGTGGAGTGCACGGCGATATCCAACTGCGCCGTGTCTCCGAATACACGAATACGAAGAACACGAATACGAAAAAATGGAGGTCCACGAATCCTCTGAGGGTCCACATCCGTTTTGTTGCGAAGTCACATTGCCATAGCGTGTCGGGATGGATCTTCAGGAACTCTTCCCACGTCCCTTTTGCAAGGGCTTCTGTCATTTCTGTGAAATGTGTAGCGAGCGATCAAGAGACCATTTCACAGGAATTCGCAAAAACTCGTAACCGACTTGAAACCTGACGAGCGACCGCCAGACTCGTATGAGTTCCGAAAGTGTGATCCGCCAATCGCGCCAGGCTCGCGTCAGCCTCGATTTGCATTCGGCTGCGACATTTTTTCTGATTGGCGGCTTAGAGCACGGCGACCCAATTCGATTCTTCAGTTGGAGCCTGACTCTTGGTGACGCGAGATGTCGCTCAATAGCATGGCGATCGATCTCTCTGGGCTAGTAACCGGGCATCAATTGCTACCTGAAATGGTCCCGCAGGACGTTGATTTGAATGCTGATGGGACGGATTACTGGGCGGCAGCAGGAACAGTGTCAGGGCGAAAATCAAATAGACCATCAGGATGAAAACGCCGATGAACCAGGTCGAGCGTCCACTATTTGTCACGAACGCCGCGGTCAGGGTCGCAATGAGCACCATCACGACTGCGCCCGGCCAGAATTGCAGGTCCATCGGTTTCGGGCCGATGACGTGACTCAGCAGCACCAGTACCGGCGCCACAAAGAGCGCAATCTGAGAGGCACTTCCCAATGCGATGCCAACGCTCAGATCGAGACGATTCTTGAGTGCTCCGGAGAATGCTGACGCCATTTCCGCCGCAGCGCCGACCAGAGCGACGACAATGAACCCCACGAACGCGGGAGTCATTCCGAAGTCCTCGGCCGCTTTTTGGACCGACTCGACAAATATTTCACTAATCAAGGCGACCAGTACCGTAATGCCGGCTAATGTCCCCATTGCCAGTCCGACCGGCCACGGCTGCTCCTCATCGGACTCACCCGAGTCGGTACCGACAAATAGCTCGCGATGCGTCTTGAGTGAAAAGAGCATGAACAATCCGTAGGTCGCGATGAGAATTACCGCCAGTCCAATGCTCAGTTGCTGGGTAACTGCCGCCCCTGGTGCCGCATCGACTTTGGATACCGCCGAAGGAATCAGCAGCGCCACGGTCGCCAGGAAGAGCAATCCCGCTTGCATGCGAGCACCAACTCGATTGTACTCCTGCACGTGGTATTTCAGCCCGCCGAGTAGAAACGATGCTCCCAACATAAACAACGAGTTGGTGACGATGGCCCCGGCGATCGACGCCTTGACGAGCATGTGCTCGCCCGCTCGTAAGGCGGCCAACGCGATGACCAGTTCGGTCAGATTGCCCAGCGTGGCATTGAGCAGTCCCCCCACCGCGTCACCTGTCTTCGCCGCAATCGACTCTGTGGCGTGACTCAGCAGTGTGGCGAGCGGCACGATGGCCAGCACGGACAGTACGAAGAGCAACGTATGGGCTTTGGGCATGAATCTCGCAGCCGCAAAAGCCACCGGCACAATGGCTAGCAGCCAGAGTATTGGGCTATGACGAATCTTCTCGTACAAGAGGTTCATAGGGTGTCCAGCCAATGTGGGTTTTCTGTGCCTCGTCGGGGCGGTCTTGATCTTAATCGAAGGTCTGGAGGATTCACACAAAGACAAAAAGTTACCCGCCCAGCACGATCGTGATCAGCACTAGCATTAAACCCAGTCCCGTGACAACCGCACCGATATAGAGCGGGTTTGTGCCGACGATCCGACCCCACCGCCAACCGATTCCGAACAGCATCATCAGAGCGATCGTATTCGACATCCGAACGGCAGTTGTTGCATTCACAAATAGCAGGAATGGTGCGGCTACGGGCAGCGTGGCGACCAGTACCAAGAGCCCGACAGCGATCCCGCCCAGAATGTCCTCGCCCTGGATGCGAGGCTGCTCGCGTGCAGATCGTCGCGCGAGATCCAAGACCCAGCCATAAATCTGACCGCGCTCTGCAGGAGTCGTCAGTCTGTTCAGTCGATCGCCAAGCTCCCGATGAATCACGTCGAGCGCCGCCTCATCGTTCGGGGAGTTAAGCACGCCGTTCACGATCCTCGTTTTGCGTGAGCGTTCAAACAGGGCGAGCATCACGAACATCACACCATCCACAATGCCCCACGCGATGTTGCAGCCGAGAACAGCGATCAGCAGCTCGCGATTATTCGCTTCAGCCAACCCAAACCGCACGGCCCCGGTGATCCCCATCGCCATAATCACACCGAACAGGACCTCGCCCAACCGAGTGGATGAATCGAGATGTCGTTGAAAAAACGCGCGCATGAGGCCACCGATCAGAAATCGAAATGCGTCCGCAACCCCAGGATGCAGGTCACGCCCTCACCCGGTAGACCTGAGTCAATCACCTGAGCATCCAACGTGACGTGGAACGCCGGCGAGACGTTAATAGTGTAATAGGCCTCGCTGCCTACTTCGTCTGTCACACCCAATCCGCGCAACAGGTCTTCATTGCTCATGTCGAGATAATAGACGCCCAGGCCCCAGTTGTCCTGCTGTCGACCCGGCAGCAAACCGATGCCACCCACGCCGCCGGAGAAATTCCACTTCACGAAGTTCGGATTACCATCGGAAAGACCCAGCCGGGTGAATAATCCCCAGCCATGTTCCGCATTGCCGACAAGAAACTGGTGCGCATTGTAGTAGAGGGCCCAAGTACTCGTGATGGTGGTTGGGATCGGCAGCCCTGCCAGAATGCCGATCAGGACGAGTCGCGGATCAGCCGCAATGTCTGTACGCCGTGCGTTGATACCGTAGAGCAAACCGAACGTCTGTGCCCCCGCACGATCTGCCACCGTGTGACCGAACGTCCATTCGGTGGAGAAAGTCGTACCGTGCCACAGGTTAAAGGGATTCTCTCCGGCGGTCTCGGCTGAACCGAACACCGTGAATGAGCCAGAGACATTTTCCGCCGGAGTGAAGTTGATCCCACCCCCCAGGGAAGCATGGGGCACCGTGGCGTCCTCGACCAGCGAGTACAGCATGGCAAAGTTGAGAAAGTGCGCGTGCGACAGAGCCGAACCGCCAATCGCGTTCTCGTCCCCCATCGACGTGTTCAGTAATCCACCGAACACCGCGACCTGCTCAGTCAGCGTGTGCTCATAGCTCAGTTCGGTAATCGCCAAGGCGTCGCGGTCGAACCTGTCCAGGACGATCGGAAAGACCGCTTCATTGTTGACGGCGGCCAGTGTTCCGGCGCGTTCCAGGATTGATCGCCCGGTACGGGACTGGACCCGGGTTCTTATTTTACCACCCTCCCACCAGCCAGCCTGGCCCGTGTCGAGTTCCATCTGCAAGTCGCCGCCCAACGTGTTTCCGGTGTCGTGCTCATTCGAAAAACTCGAAAAGAAGGGGCCCTCGAATCCTCCGCCGGCGACACCCTGAAAGACGTACGTCGTGTTGAAATTCACCGCCAGCCCCGACGCAGCCAACGTCCCGCGCCGTCCGTACCAGTCGCCAGTTAACTTCTCGCGAGACCAGAGATCGAGATCGCCACCGTCCGTTTCAGGCAGATCGACTTCACCGAGCGACATGTCCTCGAATTGTTGCCCTGCAGCCATACTCGTCCACAGCAGCATCCCGACTATCGCTGCTGTGAAAACGGATTTCATGTGATGACTTACGACGGGAAGTGTTCGGACTTCACAATGATTATTGTCTTATGGTCACCGCCTTAAAGATTCCACATCGATCTATCGACCAGTACAGCTGGGAACGTACATGATTCACGTTTCGCGAGATCTCTGAGTCGTCTTCGACCGGCAGATGCCGCCGATTGCCTCAAGTCGACGTCAACGATCGGTGGCAACTTGCAGTGCATCGCCTTCGATCGGCAGATTCTGCCAGAGTCATTGCTTCCATGAGTTCACCGCGATCGTCGCGGTTTTTGTCGGCATTTATTGTCGCCGCGACCGCGTTCGTTCTGGTTTACCGACGTATTGTGGGTTAAAATGCGAGCCGACCGCAGACCACTCCCGCCCTGTGTGGCGTGTACCGGTTCTCGGCATCCGGCGGTGGATTGCAAACCTGCTCGTCTAATCCTTTCCTCAGAGGATCAGTGCGACATCCCGTTCAATGAGAGTAGGAGATCGCATCATTCCCGATGGAGAATTCCACTCCCCTTGATCGTCCGGATCCTGCGGTGGGGCAAGCCTTGCCTGCGCAGCAAAAGCCGATCTTGGGTTCGTCTGAAACTGCGAATGAGTCGCAAGAGACGTTCATTATGGGCATGGTCACGCCCAACCTGGCTGTACCTGCAACCACGCCAGCATTGCCTGCTGCCTTCGGTCGCTATGAGGTACGGCGCGCTCTGGGGTCGGGTAGTTTCGGGATGGTCTACCTGGGCCACGACACTCAGCTCGATCGCCCCGTGGCCATCAAAGTCCTGCGCGTCGGGTCAGACGTGCCACGGTCCGAGACGGAGGCACTGCTGCAAGAAGCTCGCAAGCTCGCGCGGCTGCACCATCCCGGGATCGTGACGGTGCATGATGTGGGTACGCAGGACGGGCAAGTCTTCATCGTTTCGAATTATCTTGACGGTCAGGATCTGGCCGGCTGGTTGAAAAACAATACGCCGAACTGGCAGGAAACGGCCGTCATCGTGGCCGCGGTGTGTGACGCGTTGGCTCATGCGCATGCTCACCTGACAATTCATCGCGATGTCAAACCCGCCAATATCATCCTGACTGCCAATCGCACGCCCGTGCTGGTCGACTTCGGACTGGCGCTCGATGAATCGTCGGCAGGGGGACACGAACTCGGTCTGATCGCGGGAACTCCGGCCTACATGGCTCCGGAACAAGTTGCCGGAACGGCGCACCGCATTGACGGACGCACGGACATCTACAGCGTGGGCGTGATCCTTTACGAGATGCTGTGCGGTCGAGTCCCCTTTCGTGCCGCCGACAGCCGGGAACTCCTGCGACAAGTACGTGACGACGAGCCTCAACCGCTCCGCCAACTCGTGCAAGACGTTCCCCCTGAACTGGAGCGAATCTGCCTCAAAGCGCTCGCCAAGAAAATCCAGGACCGCTATGTCACGGCGGCCGACTTCGCCGAGGAATTGCGACGAGTGCTCCAGACCTCAGTCGATGTCTCCCGGCCTGCATCTGTCCGACAGTCCACTGTTCAGGAACCCGCTGCAACTCACGCTGATTCGACACGACAGTCTGGCTCCCAGTCGCGTTCGATGCGAGGTCGAGTGCGGGAGGCGGAACGCCGCCAGGTGACGGTCCTGGTCTGTGGCTGCGAGATGTTCGAGGCCGACACATATCTCGAACTGGATGCCGAGGAACAGGCCAAAGTTCTTCAGGCATTTCAGCAGCAAAGTGAGCAAACCATTCACCGGTTCGAAGGGACTGCGGTGCAATGCAACGAACAGGGGCTGGTGGCTTGTTTTGGCTATCCGGTCGCCCATGAGGACGCCGCCCGTCGTGCCGCTCGGACCGGCCTGGCTCTGCTCGAAGAGATGAAACCACTGGGCGATCAGCTCCGCCAGCAACATCAGCTGGAGTTGGCTCCGTGGATCGGCATCCATACAGGACCGGCCGTTGTGGAGACGACTGAGGAACAAGTGTCGGTGGTGGGAGAAGCCCGGAATGTGGCACTTCGTCTGGAACATGTCGCCGAACCCGGCCAGGTCATTTGCACTGCAGACACTCAACAGCACTTCCGCGGCCGTTTTCAATGTGCCAGTCTAGGCTCTCGAAAAATCAAAGGGGTGACGCAGCCGATCCCGATCTTTCGCATCGAGAATATTGCGTGGACTGGGAATCTGATCGAAGCCTCGGCGTCGACTGAGCTCTCTCCGCTCACCGGTCGCGATCTGGAGATCAACCTGCTCAAGGACCGGTGGGAGCAGGCGCAGGATGGGTCGGGTCAGGTCGTCCTCTTCGTTGGCGAGCCGGGTCTCGGCAAATCGCGACTCGTGTTCACGCTGAAGGAGCATGTCCTGGGCCAGATGGTCGAGGGGGCGGTCGACGCACCGGTCATCGAATGGCGCTGTTCGCCCCGCTTCCAGAATACTGGGCTGTATCCGGCCATTGACTTCTACGAACGAGCTCTCGCCTTCGGCCGCGAGGAGCCGCCTCAGGCGCGGTTCGACCGGCTGCTCCAGCGACTCGAACAATACGACCTGGCTCGGCCAGAGACCGTCCCCCTGTGGGCGGCGTTGCTGTCGCTGCCGACGTCGGACCGCTTCGCTCCGCTGGAGTTGTCCTCGAATCGGCAGCGCGAAGAAACATTCCGGGCCATGCTGGAGTGGCTGCATACGCGTGCGTCGCGGCGGCCGATTCTGTTCATCGTCGAAGATTTGCACTGGGCCGATGCCTCCACGCTGGAATTCTTGGGACAGTTCCTGGCAGAGGGGTTGCATGATCAAATCCTGACGCTGCTGACATTCCGTCCCGAATTCAAACCACCATGGCCAGCAATTGACAACCAGACAAGCCTGGCACTCAACCGGCTTACGCGGCGTCAGGCTGGCGAGTTGATGCGGAAGAAGTCGGGCGGGGAAATCTCGGAGGCCCTGATCGAGCAGCTCTACGAACGAACCGGCGGCGTGCCACTCTTCGTCGAAGAGTTTACGAAGATGGTCCAGGAGTCAGGGGCCATCGGACGTCACGGGGATGGCGACCCAGCAGCCACGATCATGTCCGCGCATAGCATTCCGGCCACGCTGCAGGACCTCATTAGTGCTCGGCTTGACCGGATGGAAGGTGAACGTGACGTAGCCCAATTAGCCGCCGTGCTGGGCCGGGAGTTCAGCCATGAGTTGCTGGCCGCAATCGTCAGTTTGGACGAGGCCAGCCTGCAGGCCGAACTCGACAAACTGGTACATGCCGAAATCTTGAACCAGAAAGGACGCCCGCCGCGGTGTGTTTACATTTTCAAACATGCCTTGCTGGAAGATGCCTTATATAACTCGTTGATCAAAGAGAAGCGTCAGGAGTTACATCGGCGGATCGCAGAGACACTTGAGCAGCGGTTCCCACTGACCGTCGAATCCAGGCCTGAGTTGCTGGCACACCACTTCACCGAAGCCAGTCTGCCGGGAAAAGCGGTTGGCTACTGGCTCCAGGCTGGGCTGCGATCAAAAGAGCGGTCGGCAAACGTGGAAGCCATTGGTCATCTGACGAAAGGACTCGGGCTATTAGGCACGCTTCCAGAAGCCCTGGAGCGTGATGTCCAGGAATTGAAGTTCGTCACGACCCTGGCGCCAGCCTATATCGCCGTGCGCGGATATGCCGCTCCCGAAGTGGGGCCGATCTTACTCCGTGCTCGTGAGCTGTGCCGACACATTGGGGATCCGCAACAATTGTTTGGGATTATGCTGGGGATGTGGGAATGGCGCCTGGTGCGCGGCGATCTGCAATTGTCTGTGGAACTGGCCGCGGACGGCATGACGCTCGCTGAAAGTGTGAATGATCCCGGCATCCTGATGGAAGCAATGTTCATGCCGGGAGCCACGATGTTCTACCGCGCTCAGTTCGAGCCGGCACGCATCTGCCACGAGCAAGCACTGGCGGCCTACGACAACCGTGAACGAACGAAGTTCTGGAGTGCTTACACCGGACACGACGCGGGGGTGACTCACCGTTGTTATCTGGCCCTCGACCTATGGCATTTGGGCTACCCAGATCAAGCGATCCAGGTTGATCGGGAATCACGTGAACTCGCGAGAGCAATTAACCATCCCTATAGCGTCGGACACGCCGTCGACTTTACGGCCTTTCTGAATCATTACTGCCGATTTGGAGCGGAGACCACATCAGCGGCCGAGGAAGAGATGAAGATCGGAACCGAACAGGGATTTGAACTCTGGCAGGCGTTGGGCACCCTGCATCAGGGGGCGGGACTGTTGTTGCAAGGACAGGTCGATAAAGCCCTGCCGGTCATCCTTAAAGGGTTTAGTGCCTTTCAGGCGACCGGGGCGGGAGTTCGAATTCCGGCCTATCTGGGTCTATTGGGCGAAGCGTATCTCCAGTCCTCACGCTTCAAGGAGGCACATCAGGCGCTAAATGAGGGGTTGGCGATTGCGGAAAAGAATGACGACCGTTGCCATGAGGCCGAACTGTACCGTCTCCAGGGCGAACTCGTCCTCGCTGAATCACCCGTGGAGACCGTTGCCGCTGAAGTCTGGTTCCGCAAGGCCATCGACACGGCCTGTCGCCAGCAAAGCCGGGCATGGGAACTTCGAGCCACGACCAGCCTCGCTCGGCTTTGGCAGCGACAAGGGCGACAGCAAGAGGCGCGTGAGGTGCTCTCTGACGTTTACAGCACGTATACAGAAGGTTTCACGACACCGGATCTGGTCGATGCTGCGGCACTGCTCAAGACCTTATCTTAAGGTATCTCAAAAGCATCCGGTAAGGGCGTTCAATTCCGCCTCGACCGCGCTAAAGATGAGCCCCTTGCGTGGGTATTCACGCGCGGTTAGGACAAGCAGAGTGCGAAAGGAGACCCCTCGGATGCTAGAGCAACGCACCGCCCACGGCGTCTAGCACTTTCTCAATAGGTACGACTAGCAGTAGCAGCGGCAGGCCGGGCAAGGCGGTAATGACGGCGAGTTGTACGACGATGCGTTGATTGAATGGTGCAATCCGCATCGCTCGAATGAACTCGAAGCTGCCGCCCAAATCGGCCAGTGACTGGATGTCTGGATGGCCCAGCAGCAGCTCCCCTTCCGGTGGCGAGCTGTCGATCCACTTTTCGTGGAAGGTACGGTTATAGCGGACGACAAACAGACTGTAGGAGCGCAGCCACTCGCGGCGCGCCCGTGCCAGAATCGGGACGAACATCAACAATGGAGCAAGGAGAACTGTTTGAGTGAGCACTAATAGAATCACCAGCGGCAGCTTAAATGTTTCAATCGCGGCGCCATGAAACACGATTCGGAATGCGGCGTCGGCACTCAGCACCGAGCTCAGGGCAAACGCGAACAGACCAAATGACACATGTGCCGTACCGAGAAATCCGAGACCACCGGCCTGGTCTGAATGAGTCGCGACAATATTCAGGTTCAGCCTGGAGACAGTGAAGAGAAACTGGAACCAGATTAGCTGCCGCCACAGCCAGCGGTAAAACAAAAACTGCAACAACGGTACGGCGACGACGTGATACCACAACCCTGCGAATGACAGCCGCTGACCTGCCTGACCGCCCAGGAATGTGGAATTCCACGTTGCCGTGGTGCCGGCGAGGTTCTCGATCGTGAAAGCCCAGGCTCCGATCAGTGCGAGGCCCATCAGGATGACTTCCGCCCACAGCGATTCGCGGCGCCTGGCCACGCGCGCGATTGCCTGATCGAAAGCCGGATAGTCTTCCTTCCGAACGAAGTCGCCCTCGATGAATTGCATTCCCGCCGCGGTCAGTATCGGCCCGATGATGACTTCTGCGATGATCAGTAACGGCATGGCGATGAAGAATCGCGCATAAGAGGCGAAGTCCAGGAGAAAGGATTCCTCCGGAGTCGCGCCCAACGCTCGACCCTCCAACACACTGAGGATCAACAGGGGAATCCAGGTCAGCGCGAGAAATCCGATGATTCGCCGCCGAACTGAAGGATCTTCCCCAAGCACCAGCCCGATGCGTTGCATCAACCTGTACGACGGCCCGCCCCGTTCAAAATACAGTTCGCGTAGGTTGTTCAACGTCGGATACATGGATTGGCTTTCGATGGGCGTACGCGGCGGCGTTCACAAATCTGCATCGCTGAGCGCCTCAACCTGCCCCGTTCGTACGGCGTCAACTAGAGCCGCGTGATCGCGTTCGGTCTGGTCACCATACGCTTCGGCGAAATCGGCGAATGCAGTGGCGAAGACGTCGGACTTGCCAATATAGCCGGCGATCTTGGCGATGTCTCCGCTGCGTGCATGGGCGCGGGCCAGTAACGCTCCGCAGACCCAGCCCCAGAATTCGAACGGTTCCCCGGTCAGAAATTCGATCGGCATCGACGCCTTAAGGTTTTTCATCTGCCTGACGAAGTAATGTCGGCCATCGATAGTCGTGTGGCCGAGCATTGGATCACCCAGCGATTGCAGCGCACGCTGAACCGCGACGACGCGTTGGCCATCGTGGTTGAACCTCAGATTCAACGCCGGCAAGTAGGGCGCGTGAGCCGGTGCGACCGCCTCCTTCACTTGCAGGAACAGGGGATCGCCGTCTCCGTTGCCGAACAACAGCACTAGGTACGCTCGCGTTCCCACGCTGCCGACACCAACGACCCGATGGCACACATCCGCGACCGAGTAGCGCCGCAGCATAAATCGGTACTCCGGCGGGAGCGACTCCGCATATTCGATTAGTGATGTAATGACCATATGGCGCGTGTTGTCGTCGATGTTCGTCAAGATCGGAGGGTCTTCGACAAACCGCCACTGACCATCGGGCTGCCGTCGCGCGACCTTCGCCAGGAGCGTGTCATTGTGTGTTCGCAGGGCTTTCGCCAGCACCTTCTTAACGACCGCGCGGAACTTATTGCCGATCAGAATTCCCCTTTGTTTGAATTCAGCCTCGTGCCGTTCCAGTTCGGCGTAGGCAAACAGGGACCAAGTCTCCAGGACCCCGAGTTTCATCAATCGATGAGCATTCTGCACATACCCGGAGACACACCGCACTACGGCCGAACGGCGTTCTACGGTATCGAGGCCATTCTCGCGTCCCGCGACATTCACGCTGGCCACCAGTCGCTTCAAATCCCACTCCCACGGCCCGACCGTGGCTTCGTCGAAGTCATTGATGTCGATCACGACATCGCGTTGCGGAGTGCCGTACAGTCCAAAATTACTGATGTGCGCGTCGCCATCCAGCATGACCTGCGGCCCGCTGATCGGCGTGCGAGACAGGTCTCCGGCCATCACCGCACATGCCCCGCGCAAGAACGCGAATGGAGACTCCGCCATGCGCCCCATGCGTAGTGGGATCAAGCTCTCCTCGCGCCCGGCATTACTCGCCAGAACGGTCGTCACCGGGTCGGTCCGATCGGCAGGCGGTATCCATCTCGCATGCGACTCGCGCGGCGTCGGCAATCGCAATGCCTTACCCAAGTCGTACCGAGCCTCCCAGGAATCCAGCGGCCGCTCGGGATCATACGCAGCGGTCGTCTGCCAGATCTCGCGCAGGCCTTCTAACTCGCGAGACGTGTGCGTCGTCCCTGATGAGAGTTGTTCTTCGAGTTCGGTCCCACTTGCCGACTCTGCGGATGTTTTCTTGGCCATAACGGTTCCAGATGTGAGCTATAGCCATTGCGCGGACAACTCACCGGGTGCGATGAATTATCCAGTTTACAGGCGTTCGAGTTGAAAGACGTGAGATTGCCAGGCGGGCAGGTCTAAATAGAGGCCGCGTCCAGTCAATTCTCTTCCGTCACGGTCATAAGTTGCGTCGCTCAGTTGGTCCTTCAGCCGCCACGTTCCCGGTTTTAAGTCGTGCGGCAGGCGGACATAACATTGGCTCTGCTGCGGTGAGTAGTTGACAGACGCCAGCAGGCGTTGGCCGTCGGTTCCCTGCCACTCATAGACGATGAAGTTGTCATGTGATCCATTGCCGTCCCAGGCCGATGCACATTCGAGTTGTCGCCACGTTCCATTGCGAACGGCGTCGTGTCGCAGGACGGTCAGCAATCGCTCGTAGAAGTGCGTCAAGCTCTGGTCCACGGCCTCGGCAGGTGCGCGGACGAGATGCGGCGAAATGCGCTTCATCCGGCCTTCGAACTGGCCTTGATGAAAGAAACGCAGTCCGGGGGACAGAAACGTGACGACCGCAGCGGCAGTGTGAGCGTCTCGTGAAAATGTCGCGGCCACACGCGGCTCGTCGTGGTTTTCTAGAAATCGAGCAAGCTTGTCCTGGTAGTTGGGGTCAGCCCGCAAGTGCTCACGAACGGGGCGCGCGTGATGCTCGCGCAGTCGATCGTACAGACGCTTGTCGTACGCGTAGTCGAATCCCTGGTGCTGCATTGTCCACTCAAGATCCCAATAGACCTCAGCCATGAACAGGAAGTCGGGATACTTCCGCCGCACAGACTCGGTGGCCTCGGGCCAGAAGAGTTCTGCTCGGATACCCCAGGTCCGTTCGAAGACTTCAGGCAAGACAAGCATGGCCATGTCGCAGCGCACTCCATCGCATTGTCCCGCAATGCGGATGAGTTCGCCGATCATTGCTTGCTGCAATGGGGGATTGCCATAATTGAGCTGCAGCGTATCGGGCCAGCCTTCGAAGTACGGGTCGCGGCCGTAGGCGAGCAACAACGATCCGTTCCGAGTTTGGACGCGACAGTAATTACGGGGCGAGCGGGCCAGGTCGACCTCACTGCCAGGGACGAAATAGTCCGGGTGGTCGTCAATCCAGGGATGATCCGGCGCCATGTGGTTCGGCACGAAGTCGAGCATCAACTTCAATCCGCGTTGTTGCATCCGCTTTCGCAAACGCGCGAGGGCCGCATCACCGCCGAGATCACGATGGACCGTGTAGCTCTGGATGGCGAACCCGGAACCGGCGATGTCGTCCTCCTGGAGATCGTGCAATGTATCTGCGAACTCGCGACACCAGCCGGGATTCGTCCGCGAAACGGCCTGCGCCGCCGGCCCGGTCTGCCAGACGCTCAGCAACCAGATCCAGTCGAAACCTTGACGGCGGAATTCATCCAAGGCCGCATCGGGAATGTCGTCCAAGGTCACGCTGCGACCGAGTGTGCGAGACAGTTCCGTCAAATAGACGCGAGTGTTGACTTGATACAGTGAAGGATAATGTGGCGTTGGCATTTGTCTTGCTTCATGTTGTCGTTCGAGGTTTGTGGTGGGCCAGGCCTTATCGTTTGCCCGCCGCAACAGGGGACTTCGATGCGGCCATTTTTTCCGCATACGATTTCTTACCACCTTCGAGAACCTCATCCGCGCTGACCGTCGCAAACAGGTGCATTGAGCGCGCGATGACTCCCGTCCAGCCGGTTTGGTGGCTGGCACCCAAACCAGCACCGTTGTCACCGTGGAAGTATTCGAAGAACTGCAGGCAGTCACGCCAGTGCGGGTCAGACTGGAACTTCTCGCTGCCTCCGAAGACGGCTCGGCGACCGTGTTCATCACGCACGAAGATGTGTGCGAGGCGGCGGGACAGCTCTTCGGCCACTTGATACAGGTTCATCAAATTGCCACTACCAGTCGGACACTCGATTTTGAAGTCATCGCCATAGAACGAGTAATACTGCAACAGCGCGCGGATAATGAGCGCGTTGACCGGCATCCAGATCGGCCCGCGCCAATTGCTGTTGCCGCCGAACATGCCGTTGTCCGATTCGGCCGGCAGGTAGGAAACGCGGTATTCCTGATCCCCGACATGGAACACATACGGGTGATCGGCATGGAACCGCGAGAGGGCGCGCAAGCCGTAGGGACTGAGGAACTCATTTTCGTCGAGCATTTTCGACAGCACGCGACGCAGCTTGGTCTCATCGAGAATGCCAGCAAGGCGACGACCGGCCTGACCGGGCTTCCGCGGGTCGTGGATGAAGGCACACAATTCCGGGCGAGCGTCAAGGAAGTCCCCGAATCGCTCCGCGATCTCTGGATATTTCCTGAAGAGTTCCCCGTCGAAGCTCGTGGCGGCGCAGAGCGGCAACAGGCCCACCATCGAACGAACCTTCAAACGCTGCGCACTGCCATCGGGTAAACGCAGCACGTCGTAGAAGAAGCCGTCCTCCTCATCCCACATTCCCGTACCGTCGCCGGCATGGACCATCGCCGACGCAATCCACAGAAAGTGCTGGCAAAACTTCAGGTTCATGTCCTCATAGCCGGGATCTTC